>JAFQZB010000185.1 GCA_017406175.1 Selenomonadaceae bacterium
CGTCGGCAACGTCTCAAATCGCGGTTCTTACGTCGAAATTTTCGCTCAAGGCTCCGAAATCAATTTAAAAAGCTTTCTCGCGGCTCTTCAATCCAAAAATCCGCCCCGCTCAGCTATTTTGAAGGTCGATGTAATTAATTTGCCCGATAAAAACTTTTCTGACTTCCAAATCGTCGAAAGTACTCACGAAGCCGGCGATATTTTCGTTTCTCCTGATATTGCCACTTGCGACGCTTGCAAACGCGAACTTTTCGATAAAAACGACCGTCGCTACCTGCATCCGTTCATAAATTGCACTGCTTGCGGCCCTCGACTAACAATTTTAAAAAATATGCCTTACGACCGCGAAAGAACTTCTATGAACGATTTTCCGATGTGCAAATCCTGCTCCGAAGAGTATTTCAATCCAAATAGCCGCCGTTTTGACGCTCAGCCGGTTTGTTGTAATGATTGCGGACCCGAAGTTTATATTTTAGGAAAAAATCTGCGCGGTCATGACGCGATTAAATTTGTGCGGAAAATTTTAGTTAATGGCGGCATTGTTGCTATAAAAGGTATCGGCGGCTTTCATTTGGCTTGCGATGCACGAAATTTTAATGCCGTTGAACGCCTCCGCAACTCTAAAACGCGTCCGACTAAACCTTTTGCCGTCATGTTTAGGAATATTTCCGCCGTAAATCGCGAATGTTATCTTTCTGACGTTGAAAAATCATTTTTAGATAGTCCGCAAAAGCCAATCGTGCTTTTAAATAAAAAAATCGGCTCAATCGCCGAAAATGTCGCTCCTAATATAAATAAACTCGATGTCATATTGCCTTATACGCCGTTGCACATGTTAATTTTCGATTTTCCTGATGAAATTTCCGATTTTCCAGACGCTTTAATAATGACAAGCGGAAATCCTTCGGGCGTGCCAATTACTATCGATGACGACGACGCAATTAAAAATTTTGACTACTGCGACGCGATTTTAAGTCATAATCGGAAAATTTTGCTACGCGCTGATGATTCTGTTATGGATTTTATTGATGATAAGCCGTCAATGATTCGTCGCAGTCGCGGATATGCACCGTTGCCGATTTTTTTTACTTCAAATAAAAAATCCGTGCTTGCGATTGGCGGCGAACTAAAAAATACATTTTGCCTTGCCAAGAACGATTTATTTTACGCCTCGCCGTATATAGGGGACGTTAGCGACCTGCGGACGGTTGAAGTTCTTAAAAATTCGATTCGCCGCATGAAAAATTTGCTTGAAATTAATCCTGAAGTCATTGCCTGCGATTTGCACCCGCGTTATCAGACTACAGCCCTTGCAAAGGATATTTCTGACGTTTTAGGCGTTCCGTTGATAAAAATTCAACATCATTACGCGCATATTTTGAGTTGCATGGCGGAAAATAATTTTCACGGCGAAATTATCGGAATTGCGTTTGACGGCACGGGTTATGGCACTGACGGAATGATTTGGGGCGGCGAATTCCTTATTTGCGATGAAAATCACTTTGAACGAGCTACTACGATTGAAAAATTCACGCAAGCGGGCGGCGATAAGTCTTCGCGTGAAGGTTGGAGGATTGCCGTTGCCCTTATGAAAGATTTTAGCCTTGCTCGCGAATTAAAACTTGCTTCCGACGCCGAACTTAGCGGACAAAAGTTTTTGCTTGAAAAAAATATAAATTGCGTGGCGTCTACGAGTGTTGGGCGACTTTTCGACGCGATTGCGGCTATTTTGGACGTTTGCAAGGTTTCAAGCTACGAGGGCGAGGCGGCGATGCGTTTACAAGCGTGCGCTGAACGTTCGGATAAAAATTTCAGTGCAAAATTCATGACGACGGATAAAATTTTCGACGACATATTAACGCAGCGATTGAACGGCGAAAATATTTTTGATTTGGCGAAGGTTTTCCACGTGAATTTAGCCGAAATGACCGCGCATATTGCCGAAGAATTGAGTTTTAAGACAAAAATAAAAACCGTCGCATTGAGCGGCGGAGTTTTTCAAAATTCGTTGCTAAGTTCGTTGACGGCGGATAATCTTCGGCGACGCGGCTTAAAAGTCTTGCGGCATTCGATGATTCCTACTAATGACGGCGGGATTTGCATTGGGCAAGCCGTTCACGCCATGAATTTTACCGACTAAGCAATTTATCTTTGAGTTCAAGATATTTTTTCGTAAAATGGACGCCATTTTGAGATTCGGCGCGTGCACCGTAAGGAAAATCAGTTACGGCGAGAATTGGCGGAGATTGAATACGTTTTGCAACGCCCATGCCCGTAAATTGTCTCCACCAACGCTCAAGGTCTGAAATGAATTCTTCAGGCGTCGAAAAATACTTTTTGACGAGACCAGACGAACAACCGATATTTTTTTCGAGATTTCCCGCCGAATACCAATTTAAAATATCTTCAGGCGTCAAATTGCGTTCAGCGAAGGCGCGGAACAAATAATCATGATAAGGATAGTGTAGCGGGTCGCCTTTGCCCTCGTCGACGTTTTGAGCGGTCGAAAGCTCCGCACTGGGCACAATATCGATAATTCCCTGCGGAATGACTTCGCGCCCGTAAATTTCATCGTTTAGGTAGCGAGCCAGCTCATAAACTTGAAATTTCCACAAATCAGCGAGCGCAGAGAGAAAACCAGCCTCATCGCCGTATAAAGTGGCGTATCCGACGGTCGTTTCAGCTTTATTGGCGTTGCAAGTGAATCCGCCGCCGATTGAAGCCGCAATCGCCGCCAAAATCCTTGAGCTACGGTCGCGGGCTTGAATATTTTCCTTAACGAAGCTAGAAACGTTCAATCCGACGCCTTCGAGCTGTTTAACCGTCCAATCGACCGATTCTTGAATAGGAACGACGAAATATTTGCAACCGAGGTTATTTGCGAGTTTTTCGCTAAGATTTTTAGTTGTGGCGGAGTTGAAACGGCTTGGCATGTTTACGAGATAAATATTTTCCGCGCCGAGGACTTTAACATAAATAGCGGCGGCAACAGCCGAATCAATGCCGCCAGAGACGCCGATAACAACTTTTTTCATGCCGATTTGCGCTAGGAACTCTTTTACGCCGAAATTTATCGCTTGATAGATTTTTTCCGTCTCGCTGACTTCCGGAAGAGTAATCGCGGGCATTTTATCGATTTTTTCAAGCTCAACGAAGTTTAAACACTCTTTGAAGGGTTCTGCACGCTGAACGAGTTCTCCGCGTGAATTAAATACTGCGCTTGCCCCGTCGAACGTGTAAATTGTTTTGCCGGTGTTCTGAATGCCGACGCAACCAACGCGAATCACTGGACAATTAATCTTGTCTGGTGATTTTTTATTGAGGCTGAACGGCTCGGAGGAATTTTTTATATTAAAGCCGTCAAATTTTTGTTTATCATCGAGTACGACGCGGATATTTTGATTTGCCGCGATAATTTCTTCCTCGTAAGCTTTGCACTCCGACAAAAAAGTTTTTTGCACCGCGCCGAGCATTTTTCCCGAAATTGCAAGCTCAGGAAAGATTATAATGCTTGCGCCGCCCGCTTTAGCCTCGTCAATCAGCCGCAGAATTTTTTTCGTGTTAATTTCGGGGTGTCCCGCCGCTACTTTCATTTGCGCATAAGCAATTCGCAATTAAATCGCCTCCTTAGTCGTTAAAATCCGTTCCGCGCAGGTTGAAGCCGTGATTTAGAGGTCCGGAACCTTTTCCGAGGTTTAAATCGGTCGACAATGCGCCAGTCAGATAACTTTTGGCTTTTCCTACGGAAATTTTTAAATCGTAGCCTTTAGCGAGGTTCGCGGCGATTGCTGAACTCAAAGTGCAACCTGTGCCGTGCGTATTGGTCGTTTGGATTCTTTTTCCGTAAAACCATTGCCCCGCGCCGTCAAAAAGGAAATCATTAGCGTCGTTGTGCCCGTGACCGCCCTTAGCCAACACCGCACAGCCGTATTCGTCGAAAATTTTCTTCGCGCCGCGTTCCATATCGTCAGTTGCGGCGATTGTTTCGAGTTCGGGCAAATTTGGCGTTAAAATCGTCGCGAGCGGGAATAATTCTGCTTTTAAAGTCTTAACGGCGTCATCATCAATCAATTTTGCGCCCGAAGTCGCAATCATCACCGGGTCGACCACAATATTTTTCGCGCCGTAGAATTTTAGCCGCTCCGCAATGATTTTTATCAATTTCGCTGATGACACCATACCGATTTTAATTGCGTCGGGGAAAATGTCCTCAAAAATTGCGTCGAGTTGGTCGCATAAAAATTCCGGCGTCGAATTCAGCACGGCACGCACTCCGCAAGTATTTTGCGCCGTCAAAGCGGTTATCGCGCTCATTCCGTACACGCCATTAGCTAAAAACGTTTTTAAGTCGGCTTGAATGCCCGCGCCGCCCGAAGAGTCCGAACCGGCTATAGTCAATGCAGTTTTCATGTTATAAGGTCTCCAAAAGCTCCAAAATCTTTTCTACGCAATTTTCGCGGTCGAAATTCAAAAATTCTCCGCTCCGACGTACTTTGACTTCGATTTTTCCGCTTTCAAGCGTTTTCGGGCTAATCGTCACACGCAGAGGATACCCGATAAGGTCGCAATCCTTGAATTTTACGCCTGCGCGCTCTTTTCTGTCGTCAATCAGAACATCGACGCTCGATTTTGTCAGCTCGTTATAAATTTCTTCGGCAAGGGCAAGTTGCTTATCGTCTTTTGCGTTGACAGGCACGATTACAACTTCAAACGGCGCGATTGCTCTATTCCAAATGATTCCGTCCTTGTCGTTATTCTGTTCGATAGCCGCCGCCATAGTCCGCCCAACGCCAATTCCATAGCAACCCATTTCAAAAGGTTTCTCTTTGCCGTCCTCGTCAAGAAAAGTCGCGTGCAATGCCTCTGAATACTTTTTGCCGAGTGTGAAGACTTGCCCGACCTCAATGCCGCGTGTCATCTTAAGCGGTGCGCCGCAATGTGGGCAAGGGTCGCCCTCCTGCACCATGCGAATATCCGCTACGATAATTTTGCCCGCGTCGAAGTCTCTTTTAGGCGTGACGTTAATAAAATGCGCGTCGACCTCGTTGGCTCCGGCGACGGCGTTTGACATCAGCATTACACTTTGGTCGACAACGATAATCGCGTTTGAAATTCCAATCGGACTCATGAATCCAGCGACAGTTCCAGCAGTTTCAATCAATTTATCGCCAGCCATGTAAAGATGATTCGCGCCCTCGACGGCATTGAGGACTTTAATCTCGTTTACCTCGTGGTCGCCGCGTACAAACGTTAAAATCAATCGCTCGTCGTCGTCCATGAATGCCACAGCCTTAATTGTCTTCTCAATCGGCACGTTCAGGAAGTTTTTTACCTTTTCTATCGTGTGGCAATCGGGCGTCTTGACTTTTTCCAGAGATTTTAGCTCTTCGGGTTCTGATTGAATAATTTTAAGCTCGGCTTTCTCGTCGCTGGCGGCAAAGTTGCAATTTTCGCAGTAAGCAATGCTTGATTCGCCGCTGGGAGCTAAGACTGTGAACTCGTGAGAGTGTCCACCGCCGATTGCCCCGTTATCAGCCTCGACTGCCCGGAACTTTAGCCCGCAACGCGTGAATATCCTGCTGTAGGCGTCGTACATCTTGTCGTAGGAAATATTCATGCCGTCAACGTCGCGGTCGAAGGAGTAAAGGTCTTTCATGACAAATTCGCGGCTCCTCATCAGTCCGAAGCGCGGGCGTATCTCATCACGATATTTATTTTGGATTTGATAGAGCATTAGCGGCAGTTGTTTATACGAACGGACTTCATCGCGGATTAAAGTTGTAATCATTTCCTCATGCGTCGGGCCGAGCGCGAACTCTCTTCCGTGACGGTCTTTAAGGCGCATCATTTCATCGCCGTAGACGCTCCAACGCCCTGATTCCTTCCAAAGTTCCGCCGGTTGCGTTATAGGCATCATTATTTCCTGCCCGCCCTTAGCGTCCATTTCCTCGCGAATGATTTGCATGATTTTTTTCATCGTGCGCCAGCCAAGCGGCAAGTAAGAATAAATGCCGCCCGCCGCCTTGCGAATAAATCCTGCACGATACATCAGCTTATGGCTTACGAGTTCTGCCTCGGCGGGTGATTCTCTCAGCGTCGGCGCGTAAAGTTGTGTTGCTCTCATTAAGTTCACCTCTAAAAAATTTTCGTCGATTATATCAGATATTCGCGGCGTTGGCTCTCTTGCTCGCCAAAATATTTTCCACAGCCTCGAAGACCAAAGCTTTATCGAGTTTGTCGACCTTAAGGCGGGCGGCTTTGAATGCGGCGTTTAGTATGGCGTTTGAAATGTCCGAACCGCTTATCCCGTCGAATTTCTTAGCTAGCTCGTCGAAGTCAATGTTATTGGGCAGTTCAGGCGGCGTATACATGCGCCAAAGTTTTTTGCGGCACGCCTCGTCGGGCAACGTGAACTTGACGTGGATTGAAATCCTGCGCATGAACGCCGGGTCGAAGTTCTCTATAAAGTTCGTCGCGAAAAGGATAAAGTCTTGGAACTCGTTCATAAGCATTAGCATAACCGAGCGCGTCTGATTCACGCTGACATCAACCGCTTGCGTCATGTTGGTCACGCGTTTACTTAAGATTGCGTCCGCCTCGTCGAAGAAAAGAATGCTATTGGACTTCTTAGCCGCCTCGAACGCTTTGCGAATATTCTTCGGGGTCTCGCCCACGTATTTTGACTCAATGTCGGCGTAGTTGACGACTAGAATTTGCCTTCCGAGTTCTTTAGCGATTGCATGAGCCGCCATGGTCTTGCCAGTACCAGGTGCGCCGTAGAGATTTACGCCTATTCGCCGCGAATACTTATGCGTGTGCTTAAACCCCCACATCTCAAAAACGCGGTGCGAGTTATCAGCGTAGGTTGCCACGTCCAAAATCTGATTCTTGACCTCATCGGGCAAAATTATTTCGTCCAGCGACCACTTCGGCTCCTCCGGTATGAAGACTTCTTCGACGGGCTCTTTTTTCTCTTGCTTAGGTTCGTCGGCGGCATGTTTCGGGTTTATCGGCATTTGCATCACCTTCCAAAAGTTTTTCAAAATTATAAACCGCGAAACTGCCTTCTGTCTACACGCAAGACATCTAGCCGAATGAACCTTCACTAGGATAAAATTTTTTGCAAAAAGTCTTTGTCAAACCTGAAAGAAACATGTATAATCTTCGCAAAAAAGGAGGTCGGGGACATTGCTTGAGATTATAAAGAAGACGTTCGATAAGTTCGACGGACTGATTGTACTTGCGGCGATATTTCTGTTTAGCCATTTCGATTACGGGAACCTATCGACGCTGGACAAAATCTATACGGCGTCATTTGCCTTTTGGGCGGTGACGAAGCTTATCCGAATGTACATTATCTACAAGAACGAGCAGAAAGGATGATTCAATGAAAAAAATCTTTTTAACGGTACTCATGTTGGCGACGCTAATCCTAGGCGGGTGCGGCGGGCAAGCTAAAGACGAACCAAAGGACGAGCCACGAGCCGAAGTAAAAGACGAGGAGCAAGCCGAAGCCTCGCCCGCCCAAGACGTTAAAGGCGATTTGAAAATTTCAATGCTAAACGTGGGGCAGGGCGACGCAATCTTAATTCAAACGGGCAAGCAGACAGTTTTAATCGACACCTCGGACACCGACGAACGCGAGCTATTAGTCAAGGAGCTGGAAAAATGTTCCGTCACGAAGATTGATAAGCTAATCCTAACCCACCCGCACGCCGACCATATTGGCAACGCAAAAGTTCTAATCAACCCAAGCAAGAAGGAACTCACCGCAAATCCTTACCTGGAAAAAATTTCTGTCGCGGAAGTTTACGACAACGGCATAGCCTCCACGTCGCCGCTTTACAAAAGCTACATGAAGGCAATCGACGCTAAGGGCATTGCTCATCAAAGCTTGAAGGTCGGCGACACGCTAGACTTTGGAAATTCCGTTAAGTTCAATGTCCTCTACCCCACGCCCGAACTTGTCAGCGCAGTAAACGGCGGGCAGAAGTCCGAACCGAACAATGAATCAGTCGTGGGCAAGCTCACTTACAAAAAGTTTTCTATGATGTTCACTGGCGACGCGGAAAAAGAGGTTGAGGCGGCTCTCTTAGCAAACAATAAGACTAAAGCTTTAAAATGCGACGTGTTGAAGTCCGGACACCACGGCAGCTATACGGCGTCGACTAAAGACTTTGTCGCGGCAGTCAATCCCGGTTACGTTTTAATATCCTGTGGACCCGAAGAGGAACGCCGCAATACTTATGGACATCCGCACCTTGAGCCGTTGGAAAATTATCTTGCTCAAGGCATCGACGCGAAGAACATTCTATGCACGCGTTGGAACGGAACAATCACAATCACTAGCGACGGAAAAAGTTTTTCTGTTAAGCCCGAATCAAAGGAGGATTGGATAGACAAATGGATAAAGAAAAAGAAAAAGGACAAAGCCAAATGATAAGCGCGTACCTTGACCGAATCGAGGAGCTTGAAAACGGTTCGGCATCGGCAGTTTTCTTGGTGGAGGAGGAAGAGGACGAGTTTAGCGAATTCGTCTTGCCGTCAAAGTTTTTGCCCGAAGGCACCAGCGAAGGCGAATACCTCACGATAACGATTTCTCGCGACCAAGATAAGACAACCGAGGCTCTCGACGAGGCGCGAGAACTTCTGGAAAAATCGGAGGAATGAGGAATTAATTTGCTAAGAAAATTTCTAACGTGTTTCAGCCTGCTGATTATCCTTGCGGCGACGAGCACAGCCTTTGCTAAGCCCGCCGAGATAACAGGAATAAACGCATTCGACCTAGATAAGGAAACGGTGCGGATTGAAATTTCTTATCGCGGAGGAAAGCTCGACAGCAGTAGCGTTTCAACCAATCTGAACTTGGGAATCCTAAACGTCGAACTTCATAACACGTTGCCGGGCAGAGTCAGCCGCGTTTCGGGCACGCAGATTAAAGCGGGCGCAAGGAACTTCATTGATAAAATCTTAACCAATGAGACGCAACCGAAGCTTACGAAAGTTCAAATCCAATTTAAGTCTTTCCTTGAAGGCGACGTGCAAGTTTCATTTGAACCGTCCAATCGTTCGGCGCACAAGGCGGACAGAATCATCATTGACGTAAAGATGACTGAGATTAAGGACGAGCCGATTGAGTTTGACGGCGCAGACAGAGTTATCGTCCTAGACCCTGGGCACGGCGGCTCCGATGCAGGGGCAATCGGTCCCAGCGGCGTAACGGAAAAGTATGTTGCCTTGGAAGTCTCGCTGAAGGCTCGCGAACTTTTGACTGCTTCGGGTTATCAAGTCGTCATGACACGCACGACTGATGTTGACGTTGCCGCGCCGGGCGTCCCTGACTCAACGGAACTTCAAGCCCGCGTCGATAAGGCTCCGCCCAATGCCGCACTATTTATCAGCGTCCACTGCAACGCCTTTTCAAACGGCAAGGCAAACGGTATGGAAACTTATTACGCGCCAACAGCTGTCAAAGGTGCTCGGCTTGCTCGGCTCCTCAATGAGGAATTGGAACGGCTCGGCGGTCTTTCAAATCGCGGAGTTAAAGCGGCAAGGTTCTATGTCATGACGCATTCGCAATGCCCCGCCTCACTCATTGAGCTGGGTTTCATCACCAATCCCCGCGAAGAACAATTATTGGCAAGCGACGACTATCAGCAAAAGCTTGCGCAGGCAATCACCAATGCCGTCAATCGCTATTTCAATCAAGGAGGATTTGATTAATGAAGAAAATTTTAATGGCGGCAATGCTCGCGTTGCTTATGTTGACTGCAGGTTGCGATAAACCACCCGTCGACACTCCGCCCGCAGAGCCTCCCGCCAAACCTGTCGAGACTAAACCAGAAAGCAAACCCGAAGTCAAACCAGAGCCGACAAAGCCCGAACCTGACAAACCAATAAAGCCCGTCGAGAACAAACCGGCTAGGCACGAGAAAACGGAGCAATCAATGAACGTCAAAGTTTATTACCCTGATGATTCGGGCATGAGGCTAGTCGAGGTCGAACGCGAGATAATCGTTGATGATTCGGTCGACAAATACACCGCCGCAGTCGAGGCTTTGCTTGAGGTACCCGACGAAGAGAACTTGACGACAATTTTCCCGAAGAACACGCGCTTTAGGAAGGTGACGGTTAAAGACGGCTTAGCGACGGTCGACATTGACGGAAGCATTTTAAAAGGTTTCGTCGGCGGCTCCACGGGCGAAGAATTCTTAATCGGCTCGATAGTAGATACGCTGACGAATTTCCCTGAAGTCAAACGCGTAAAGTTTTTGGTCGACGGGCAAGAGATTGAGACGCTCTCTGGACACATGGACTTGAGTGCGCCGCTTGAACGCATGAACAGCTTGACAGAATGAATCTTTAAAGGAGGCTCGCTTCGGCGGGTCTCTTTTTTTATCGCGTTTGTGGCAAACTTTTCTTTTGCTCGTCCAAAAGAAAAGTTACAAAAGAAAAGGACGCCTCGCAGGGGCGTGTTCCGGCAAAAGAAACATCCATGTTTCTATTGCCGGCGGCCGTCGTCCATGACGGCCGATCTCAAGCTTCGCACACGCAAAATCATAAACCTTAGGTCATGTTGCTTTTTTCATTGTCAAGGTTGCGTGAATTGCCGCGACGTTGTAAAATTCGGCAGAAAAAATTTTTGTGGAGGATTTACAGATGCACAGTTTTGAATATCATTGCCCGACGGAGATAATCTTTGGGCAGGGTGCGGAGGATAAAGTCGCGGAGAAGATTCGCAAGTACGGCGACTCGCGGGTCATGATTCTTTACGGCGGCGGCTCGGCAGTAAGGAGCGGACTTGTCCCGAAGATTGAACAGCTCCTCGGCGGCTTTGAAGTAAAGACTTTGGGCGGCGTCAAACCGAATCCGCGATTGAGTTTTGCTCGACAGGCGGTGCAAGAGGCTCTTGACGCTAAGATAAATTTCGTGTTAGCGGTCGGCGGCGGTTCGGTCATCGATACGGCTAAGGCGGTTGCACTCGGCGCGGCGAATCCCGGCGTTGATATTTGGGAGCATTGGACAGGCAAGACTAAGCTTGAAAAAACTTTACCAGTCGGGGCGGTCTTGACGATAGCGGCGGCGGGCAGTGAAACTTCGGACTCGGCGGTATTGACGGACGAGGCTAGCGGACTCAAGCGCGGCTCAATCACTCCGCGTCCAGTGTTCGCGATTATGAATCCGGAGCTTGCCTTGACTGTGCCGCATTACCCGCTGATTTGTGGCATCGCCGATATTATCATGCACACGTTGGAAAGATATTTCAGCAAGATTGAGGGCAACGAGTTCACGGACATGGTTGCCGAGTCCCTGATTAAAAATGTTATGGCGCAGTCGAAAGCGTTGTTGAAGAACCCGCAAGACTTGCACGCCATGAGCGAGATAATGTGGTGCGGTTCGGTGTCGCATACGGGCTTTACGGGTCTTGGACGCGATAGAGATTTCTCCGCCCACAAACTCGGTCACGAGCTCAGCGGACGTTATGACGTGGCGCACGGCGCGAGCTTAACTACGGTTTGGGCATCGTGGGCAAGGACTGTTTACACCGTCAAGCCCGAACGCTTTGCTAACTTCGCTGAAAAAGTCTTTGGCATAACGGGCGGCACGATTGACGAACGCGCCCATGCAGGTATCGACGCCATGGAAAATTATTTCCGCGAACTTGGCACGCCGATAAATTTTTCCGAACTGGGAATCGGCATTCAAAGCGACGACGAGTTGAAAATCCTAGCGGACATGGTGACTTCAAACGGCACAAAGAAAGTTGCGACGTTCCAGCCGCTCGACCGTGAATTGGTTTTGGAAATCTATCGCAAGGCTAATCATTGAAGGGAGGATAAAGCCTTAAATGAAGTTGACCTCAATGCTTACCAAGTGGAATCCGCTAAAGTATCTGGGGATTATGGCGGGCTGTTTTGTCGCCGCAAGCTCAATCAATCTCTTCGTAGTGCCGAGTAGCCTTTTAACGGGCGGGGTCACGGGCATTGCGATTATTTTTTATTTTTTGGCGGGCTTGCCAATCGGTGCACAGACTCTAGCTTACAATGTGCCGCTCTTGATTGCGTCTTATAAACTCCTAGGCAAGAAATATACGCTTGATGTAGTTATCGGAACGCTGATGTTCTCGTTCGCCTTGGACGCCACGAAGTTTTTAGCCGCTTACACGCCGACGCAGGACTTGATGCTTGCTTCGATTTACGGCGGGATCTTCAACGGCATAGGCTACGGGATTGTTTTCCGCATGAACGGTTCGACGGGCGGCTTTGACATACTCGGCGCAATCTTCAAGAAGTATTATTCGCTGGACATTGGCTCGGTTATCTTCGGCTTTAACTGTCTGATTGTGGCGGTGGCGGGCGTGCTGTTCAATATGAACTCCGCCATGTTTACGCTTATCTGCATGTACCTAACGTCGCAGATGACTAACAAGGTTATCGACGGCATTAATCAACGCAAGGCGATTCTTATCGTTTCGGACAAGGCGAAGGACATTGCCGACGGGATTATTGCTGACATTGGACGCGGCGTGACTTTCCTAAATGGCGAGGGGGCTTATACTGGCGACCCCAAAAAGATTGTTATGGTCGTCGTGAGCATGACGCAGATTGCTAAGATTAAAATCGTCGTCAACACCGTGGATAGGAACGCCTTTATGCTTATCTTGTCGGCAAGCGAGGTTCAAGGGCGCGGCTTCACTAGTCCCAATCGGCATAACGTCCACTATCGCACCGACCAGAAGATTAATCCCGAAGTCGAACAGCGGATTCAAGACGCCTTAGCTAATCGCGGCGATGATTGATGACGGGAGGCGATAAAACCTTTTACTGTTGAGATTAGGGAGGACTAATTCTTTATGATTATTAATTACTTGTTGAACAGCGGGTTCTTGATTCGGGACGAAAAGATTTTGCTGGTGTTCGACGACTTCGAGGACCCGGCTGGCATCGTCGACGCCGCGTATGATAAGGGGGATTTTGACAGGCTTTATATTTTCGCGACGCACGCGCACTTTGACCACTTCAGCACGCACATTCGCGCCTATGCCCCGAAAGTCACGCGTTATATTTTCTCAAACGACATCAGGCGAACAAAGCGTGTAAAGATTTTCCCGACGGACAAAATCACCTACATGAAACGCTACAGCGAGTGGCAGGACGACTTGATTAAGGTTTGGGCTTATGATTCAACGGACGTGGGCGTTTCTTTCTTGGTGCAGACGCCTTCGAGTAGGATTTATCATGCGGGCGACTTCAACTGGTGGCATTGGGAGAACGAGACGCCAGAGGAAATGGCGTTGGCTGACAAGGCGTTCAAGAAGCAAATCAAACGGATGGACGGCATGGAAGCGGACGTTGCGTTTTTCCCAGTGGACGGGCGGCTTGGCTCGTCGCAGGAGCTTGGAGCGATTGACTTCGTGGCGCAGACTAAGGTAAAAGGTTTCGTGGCGATGCACCGCGTCGATTATCCCCTTTGGGAGCCGTCGCAGGAGTTCTTAGCGGTGGCGAAGGATATTCCAACGTGGTCGCCCATTAAACCGGGTGAACAGCGAACCTTTGACGGAGAAAAATTTTTGGAGGATTGATTATGGCTGATAAGAAAACTTTACTGACTCAAGACGGCTATGATAAGCTGGTCGAGAAATTGGACTACTTAAAAAGCGTGCGGCGCATTGAAGTTTCCGAGCGGCTCAAGGCGGCGATTGCTTTGGGTGACCTCAGCGAGAACTCCGAATACGACGACGCTAAGAACGAGCAAGGACGCCTTGAAAGTGAGATTATCGAGCTGGAGGCGAAGCTGCGCAACAGTGACATTATCCACGCGGCGGCGAATACGGGCAAAGTTGCTATCGGTAGCACGGTGACTGTTCGCGACGTAGAGTTTGACGAGGAAGATACTTACATGATTGTCGGCTCAACGGAGGCTGACCCCGATAACAATAAAATTTCGGATGAATCGCCGTTGGGAGCGGCTCTGCTCAATCAGCCGGCTGGTGTCACCGTTCAAGTTCATGCTCCGGCGGGCGTCATCGAGTTTGAGATTTTGGACGTTAAGTGAGGTTGCCCTATGAACGTATTGCTGATTGGCGGCGGCGGACGCGAACACGCCTTGGCTTGGAAGATTGCCCAAAGTCCGTTGCTTGAAAAGTTCTTTGCAATTCCTGGCAGTCCGGGCATAGCCGCCTTTGCCGAGTGCGTGGAAAATATTCCCGTCGACGACAACGCCGCACTTGTGAGCTTTGCCGCGGACAGGGCGATTGATTTGGTCGTCGTAGGTCCAGAGGCTCCGCTTGTCAATGGTTTGGTCGACAGTCTCAATGACGCGGGCATTAAGGCGTTCGGTCCGACGAAGAGTGCCGCGCAGATTGAAGGCTCGAAGATTTTTGCTAAGCGGCTAATGAAGAAGTACGGCATACCGACTGCCGCCTTTGAAGTCTTCGATAACCCCGACGACGCCAAAGCTTATATCCGCAAGCAGGGCGCGCCGATTGTCATTAAGGCTGACGGCTTGGCGGCGGGCAAGGGCGTTATCGTTGCTCAGACTTTGGACGAGGCATTGAACGCCGTTGACGAGATGAAAGCCTTTGGGACGGCGGGCAGTAAAATCGTCGTGGAAGAATTCATGGACGGCGAGGAAGCCTCTGTATTAGCTTTGACGGATGGAGAAAAAATTATCCCGCTGATAGCCGCGCAAGACCACAAGAGAGCCTTCGACGGCGACAAGGGCTTGAATACGGGCGGCATGGGTGCTTATGCTCCGGCTCCGATTGTCAACGATGAAATTGCCGCGCAGGTCGAAGAGAGAATCCTAAAGCCGACGATTGACGCGCTCAAGGCGGAGGGGATTACTTATCGCGGTTGCCTGTACGCGGGCTTGATGATTAAGAACGGCGCGGCTAAGGTCGTCGAGTTCAACTGCCGCTTTGGTGACCCTGAAACACAAGTTGTCCTGCCGCTTATGGAAAGTGATTTGTTGGAACTCATGACAGCTTGTGCGGACGGCTCGTTGAGGGATAAAAAACTTTCGTGGAGCAAGTCAAGTGCGGTCTGCGTAATCATGGCGAGTGGCGGCTACCCGAAGGCTTACAAAAAAAATTTGCCGATTGACGGCTTGACTAAGGCTAAGGCATTGGGCGCGATGATTTTCCATGCAGGCACTAAGCTTAAAGGCGATGAACTCGTCACCAGCGGAGGACGTGTGCTCGGCGTCACGACCACTGCTCCGACACTTCGCGAGGCAGTCGGCAAGGCTTATCGTGCTGTGGAAGTCATTCACTTCGACGGCGTGCACTATCGCAGAGACATTGCCGCAAGAGCTTTGAATTAACTTCACAAGACAAACAAAAAAGGAGTCGTTCAAGTTGAGCGGCTCCAATTTTATTTATGCAAGCAATCTCATATCCTTAGCTTGTTCGCGCAGAAGGGAAATCCTCTCGTCGGTGTCGGGGTGCGTCGAGAACAAATTCTTTAATGCCTTCTTCGAGTTCTCAAGCGGATTGACGATGAACATATGAGCCGTCGCAGTTCCAGCTTGCTTCATAGGCACGGCGGTCTTTGCGTAGTATTCAATCTTTTCTAGGGCATTGGCGAGGTAGATTGGGTTGCCGCAAATTTCTCCGCCAGTCTTATCAGCGTCATACTCCCGCGAACGAGATACGGCAAGTTGAATCAGAGTAGCGGCAAGCGGGGCGACAATCACTGCGGCAAGGAAACCGATAATCCCGCCTCTGTCGTCGTCGTCGGAGCGCGTACCGAAAATTGCGCCCCATTGAACGATATCGGCAACCAGAGAGATGACGCCCGCCATAGACGCCGCGATTGTCCCGATTAAAATATCCCTGTGCTTGACGTGCGCCAGTTCATGACCGAGCACGCCGGAGATTTCGTTAGTGTCGAGCGTCTGCATTATGCCAGTCGTGACTGCAACCGCCGCATGGTCGGGATTCCTGCCAGTCGCAAAGGCATTGGGCACGGGCGAATCAATCACGTAGACGCGGGGCATCGGCAAATCAGCCTTCTTCGAGAGGTTGGCGACGATATTATAAAGTTGCGGGGCGTCCGCCTCAGTGACTTCGCGGGCGTCGTAACTCTTAAGGACAACTGAATCGCTGAACCAGTAACTGCCAAAGTTCATGGCAATGGCAATCACCAACATAATCATCGCGCCCGTCGAGTCGCCGACCAGCCCGCCTATCGCCACCATTAAGCCCGTCAGCAACGCCATTAGTACAAACGTCTTAAAGATATTCATGATAAGTCCTCCTTCCGCGCAGATTATAAGAGTGATTCAACTTTTCGGCAAGCCTTTAGTAATACTTTAATTGACAGCGCGTCTCGTGCGTGCTAGACTTTTCTTACTAATAATCGAGGTGAAAAATTATGTCGCAACAAAAAGGTTTTATCTATATTCTAACTAATCCGTCCTTCCCTGACTATGTGAAAATCGGTTATGCCGATGATGTTGAAAAACGCGTTCAAGAACTTAACAGGACGGAATGTACGCCGTTTGCTTTTCGCATCTATGCTACTTATGAAGTCGGTTCACGCTTAAAAGATAAAAATCTTCATGCGATTATTGATACGCTCAATCCCAATTTGCGTTCAAGGGACAATCTGAATGGTCGCGAACGTGTAAGAGAATTTTATCAAATGTCAGCGGAAGATGCTTATGCTATTCTTAAGGGAATGTCCTTGATTCACGACTGCGAAGATAAATTAAAGATAATTCCTTTGAGTGTAGAAGAAAATAACGAAGCGGACACAGCAGAAACAAAACGAGCCAAAAATTTTACGTTTAAACTTTGTGGTATTGAATCCGGTGAGGAAATTGAATTTTGCAATCCGGCAGATGAAAAACCAGGACAACTTTTTAAAGTTATTGATGACCGGCACGTTGAGTATCAAGGAAAACCATGGTCGTTATCTGCTCTTGCCGCAGAATTTACTGGAAGCAAATCTGTCGCCGGACCTCGTTACTTTAAATATAAGGGTGAATGGCTTAACGACATCAGAAATCGAATTGGTTTTTAACGGAAAATCCGAGCAGAGCTCTTCTACAAGCTGAAAAGTTTTTCTTGACAGGCGGCAAAGGTTATGGTAACCTACGCAAAGTTTTTAAAAAGTTCACAAGGAGCAGTACCCAAGTCGGTGAAGGGGACGGTTTGCTAAATCGTTAGGTTCGAAAGGGCGCGGAGGTTCGAGTCCTCTCTGCTCCGCCATAAGGAAAACATTCGCTCTTCAATGAGCGGTTTAAAAAATCGTCGTGCGGAGTAATCTGTACGGCGATTTAGCGTTTAAGGAGGATTTATCAATGGCAAGGATTAACGAAAATTATTTGAAGTTGCCCGGAGCGTATCTGTTCTCTGAAGTCGGTAAACGTGCCGCCGCTTATCAAAAGGAAAATCCCGACGCAAAAATTATTCGTCTCGGTATCGGCGATGTGACCCGTCCTCTTCCGCAAGTTTGTATCGACGCAATGAAACGCGCCGCCGATGAAATGGGCAAGGTCGAAACTTTCCGCGGCTATGGACCCGAACAAGGCTACAGTTTCCTGCGCGATAAGATTGCGGACTTTAACTATAAGCGGCGTGGGCTGAACGTGAGCGCAGACGAAATTTTCATCAGCGACGGCTCAAAGTGTGACTGCGGCAATATCCAAGAGATTTTCTCGCTCGATAGCAAGATTGCCCTCGGCGATCCCGTTTATCCCGTCTACAATGATTCCAACGTCATGGCAGGGCGCACGGGCTCTTTGTTACCCGACGGACACTTTGAAGGGATTGTCTATCTGCCCTGCACCGCCGAGAATAATTTCAATCCTAAGCCGCCCGCCGAGAAGGTCGACATGGTTTATCTTTGCTCGCCGAACAACCCCACGGGCACCACGCTGGATAAGTCCTTGCTTGAGGCTTGGGTTGCTTATGCCAAAGAAAATGATGCCGTGATTCTCTTCGATGCTGCCTATGCCGCTTACATCTCTGAAGATGACGTGCCGCGTTCGATTTACGAGATTGAAGGCGCACGCGACGTGGCGATTGAGTTCCGCTCCTTCAGCAAAACGGCTGGTTTCACGGGTACGCGTTGCGGCTATATCGTTATCCCCGAAGGCTTGACGGGCACGACTGCCACGGGCGAACGAGTTCCGCTTAAAAAGCTTTGGGCACGTCGTCACACCACGAAATTTAACGGCACGAGTTATATCACTCAGCGCGGAGCCGAGGCGATTTACTCCGATGAAGGGCAAGCGCAGGTCAAGGAGCTTATCACGTATTATCTTGAGAACGCCAGAATTATCCGCGAGAGTTTGACGGCGGCGGGCTTGACGACTTACGGCGGAATCAATGCCCCGTACATTTGGCTCAAGACGCCTGATGATATTCCGAGCAGTTGGGATTTCTTCGATAAACTCCTGCGCGAGAAGCACATCATCGGGACGCCGGGCGCGGGCTTTGGTCCTTGCGGCGAAGGTTATCTGCGCCTAACGAGTTTCAACAGCCGTGAAAATACAATCGAGGCTTGCAACAGACTGCGTTCCTAAAAATCCATGGGAGATTCAATTATGGTAAATATTGATTATCTATATAATCCTGAAGCCGTAAGAGAAATCATTTATAAAAATTACTTCGTCGACAAGAAATTGGGTTTTATTGTTATTGAAAACGGCACCATTCTTCCTCAAAGATATACTGATGATAACGGGAAAAGGATTCCGAATTTTTATGGAGTCGGTGGTATCGCTGATAGTCAAGGAAAATTTGTAACGAGTAGTTTTATAAATAATAGCGGTGCTGGCGGAGTCTATATCCCCCCCCCGAATCAATTCAACACAGCTCGGAAACCGTTATTTATCTTACTATGTTTTATCATGTGTGGGGGCACGTTATAACCGACAATATTCGTCGCTTGTGGTTCTTGAACAATGATGTTTTCAGAAACGAATTTAAAAATTGTCCGATTGTCTATATCCCATGGTTCTCAGGTTCTCGTCCTATAGATAGTATGCCAGATGCTAGGCGTCTTCTTGAGATTTTGGGCGTAGACTTTAACAGACTCAGACCTATTACTCAACCGACTCGTTTTGATAAAATTATCATGTTCGACGATTCATATGTTTTTAACTCATACTTTACCAATGAATATCGCGAGATGATTGACCGCGTCAGGAACTTTGCGTTGAAAAATCGTACACCAACCTCAAGCAAAAAAATTTATTTCTTTTATGGTAAAAACCAAATTGGTGAAGAACGATTAGCAGAATATTTTAAATCTAAGGGCTACGAAATTATCACCCACGAGAAGCGAGCAAATTTTGATGAAGAACTTAACCTTTTGATAAATTGCGAGAGTTTTGCTTCTACAGGGGGCTCTTGCGCACATAATTCGGTATTTCTACGCGATAACATGGAAACGATTTTTATTCCGCGTGCTGCCGGTGGGTTGACGGGTTATCAGGAAAGACTTAATCAAGTTCATCCGCTCAATGCAAATTACATTGATTCTACAATGTCCATTTTTAATGTAGGGCACGATTCATACTGTTTTATAATCAGCGAACAGTTAAAAAGATTTTTCGGCGATAAGTGGAATGGTTACGAGGAAGAGGATTTCAAAACCTTTCTAGATTACGTAAACAGTCCTATTAGAAAGTGTCGCAGAATTAGCAATCACGTAAAAAATTATAACACAGTTTTTAAAGACTTTATGGCACAGCTCAAACGGCACAAGGATTTGATAGCATCTTATAACATGCCGTCGGATTGGGATACTTTTCGTTCTGTGATGAATTATCAGACGTATGTTCATACTAAGGGCTGGGGTTCGTGGATTAATGAAAATCAAGTAAGCGATGAGATTGATAAAAAGCTAGACATTCAAGCGATTAAGATAAATTTCCCAAAGTACAAAGTTTATTATTCGGTTTATTACAATGAAGAGGAAGGTTGGTCGCAAGAAGTCACAACAGGGCAAGTGGCAGGCACGACCGGCAAGAGAAAATCGATTTACGGATTGAGAATTCGATTTGATGAGGCGGGTGCAAAGGAATTCGATATTCTCTATCGTATGCACACTTTCGACGGCGAGTGGACTCCTTGGGCTAAAAACGGGGAGAACCTTTACTCGCACAAACAAAGACTAAATGCAATTCAAATAAAGTTGGAGCCTGTCAAATCTGTTGATACGAACGCAAAGGAATTCAACTATACGCAGTCATTTTTGACGGAAAACAACGAGATTTATTTACAGGGGCAAAGACAAAACATAATACAATTAAATTTTTAAGACTAATGCGGCTTTAACAAAGGCATGATAAATTTGGCGCAAAGGAGAGTGATGAAAATGAAGATGCCAAAGATTTTATCGGCAATCGCGGCGGCAGTGATTCTGTTTGCGACAAGTAACGGAGTGTCAGCCGCGCCAAGGGCAAATAACTTTGTCGAAGGCGTGGACTGGAAGAACCAAGTTATCACCGTGACGGGCGAAGGTATCGTTCCACCGGACGCTGTCAATTATACGCAGGCAAAAGGTTTAGCCTCCAAAGCCGCGAAGGCTGATGCTTATCGCAAGCTCGCTGAGATTATTAACGGCGTGCGCGTTGAGGGCGAAACGACAGTTGAGAGAATGCTAACGACGCAAGACCGAATCAAACTGCGGGTCGAAGCGACGATTAAAGGCGCAAAGATTATCGACGAGACTTTTTTAAGTGACGGCGGCTATCGTGTGGTAATGCAAGTGCCGCTGTTCGGCGTGTCGAATTCGTTAGCGGGCGCAGTCCTTGAGAGACCAACAGCAGTTGAGCCTTTCCCAAATCCCGTAGCTGAAGTCGCGCCTAGTTCCCTGCCTTACACATCAGCGACGCCCGTTAAGAAAAGAATCGAATACACATCAAAGATAACAGTCGAGGAAGGAAGTTATAACCCTGCGCCGACGACGCCAACGACGCCTTACAGACCGCCGCTTTCAAGAATGGCAATTCCGTCACTCGATACGATTATCTTGCAGAAATTGCAAAGTTCAATCTCAATGCAAGAGCCGACTTACCAGACAGCTTACAACCCGACGACCTCTCAACCTGTAAGACGTTCCGTAGCCGATTATGCGTCTATGGCTGAAGGTGATTACACTGGTTTAATCGTCGATTGCAGAGGCTTGGCACTTCAGCCCGTCATGAGTCCGGTTATTGTTAATTCAAACGGCACGAAGATTTACGGGCACAAGAACCTTGATATTGATAGAGTTATCCGCGAGGGCATGGCAGATTATGTTGACGATACCGAACACGTCAGCCGGGCAGGAACAAATCCCCTAGTAGTCAAGGCGGTCGGCGTGCAGAACTTCAATAGCAATCCCGTTTTGGCTGTCCCCGACTCGAATCGCGTTTTGATTGAGAATTACGCCACGAAATTTTTAAAGGACTTGAAGGTTGTCTTCATCTTCGACTGATTCTTTACCGATAAAAAAATTTTTCCCCGTCAACATGGCGGGGCTTTTTTTATGCGGCAAGTATTTGACATATCCTTTGACAATCTATAAAATAACTCGGTATGTAAGGAAAAGTTTTGGGGGGTGAACGTTATCGCTATTACAATCGTAGCAGTCATCATCGCAATAATTCTCGGAGCAGTAGGCGGCTATGCGGCGCGGAAGAAATCAGCTGAAGCCAAAATCGGCTCGGCAGAGGACGAAGCACGCCGCATCGTCGAAGAGGCACACGAGAAATCTAACGCAGAAAAAAAAGAAGCCATTCTTGAAGCTAAGGAAGAAATTCATAGAATGCGGCAGGATCTCGACCGCGACACCAAAGAACGACGCAACGAACTTTCTCGCCAAGAACGACGCGTCGTGCAGAAGGAAGAGAGCCTGGACAAGAAGTTGGATTCGCTGGAAAAGAAAGAAATTCTTCTGAGTAAAAAAGAGGCGCGGCTTAACGAGTCGCAAGCACAACTAAACGCCATGCAGGAAAAGGAGGATGCAGAACTTGAACGCATTGCCGAGCTTAGCCGAGACGAGGCGCGAACAATTCTAATGAACGAAGTCGAAGAGGGCTTAAAGCACGACAAGGCACTCCGAATCAAGGAATACGAAACGCAAATCCGCGATGAGGCTGACAAAAAGGCACGGGACATCTTGAGCACGGCAATCCAGCGTTGTGCGGCAGACCACGTGACGGAAACGACGGTATCAGTTGTGGCACTGCCAAGCGATGACATGAAGGGAAGGATTATAGGACGCGAGGGCAGGAATATCCGAACGCTTGAAACTTTGACGGGCATTGATTTAATCATCGACGACACGCCAGAAGCCGTCATCTTGTCCGGCTTTGACCCCGTCAAACGGGAGATTGCCCGCGTCGCTCTGGAGAAGCTAATTTCAGACGGAAGAATCCACCCTGCACGAATTGAAGAGATGGTCGAGAAGGCAACCCGCGAAGTCGATAACCGCATGAAGGAGGCAGGCGAACAGGCAACTTTCAAAGTCGGCGTGCATGGGATACACCCCGAACTCGTCAAGCTCTTAGGGCGGCTGAAGTATCGCACAAGCTACGGGCAAAACGTCTTGGATCACTCAATCGAAGTAGCGACGTTGGCGGGAATCATGGCAAGCGAACTCGGCGTTGATGTGAACTTGGCAAAAAGGGCAGGACTTCTGCACGACATAGGCAAGGCAGTCGACCACGAAATTGAAGGACCGCACGTGACGATTGGCGCGGATTTGGCTAAACGTTATCGCGAAAATAAAGTCGTCATCAATGCCATTGCGTCACATCATGGCGACGTGGAAGCGACTTCGGTCGAGGCAATCTTGGTGGCGGCGGCAGATGCAGTTTCAGCGGCAAGACCTGGTGCACGTCGTGAAAGTCTGGAAATGTACCTAAAGCGGCTTAAAATGTTGGAAGAGATTGCAGAGTCCTTCGAGGGCGTGGAAAGGTGCTTTGCGATTCAGGCGGGCAGAGAGATTCGCGTTATGGTTAAGCCCGATAAAATCGACGACGCGGCGGCAATTACTCTAGCTCATGACATTGTTAAGAAGATAGAAAAGGATTTGGATTATCCCGGACAAGTTCGGGCGACGATCATTCGCGAAGTTCGAGTTGTCGACTACGCTAAATAATTCAATACGTAGTAGATGCGTGGTGCGTAATGAATTAAGATTTACGCATTGCGCATTAAAATTTTTCCGTTGATAAAGGAGGTTGGAAGCGGTGTTTGATTTTCTGAAAAGGACGAAGAAGCCCAATCCCGACGCCAGTCGGTTGTTGGCGTCAATTTTAGTAGTGTTCCCTACAGTCCAATCAGTGACTTATGAATCGAAAGGCGAGACGCTTGAATTCTCCTTTGCATTGAACGGGAAATTTACGCAAAATGATTTCGAGAACTTCTTGGCTTATGTGGCGGAGTCATTGGAGACCTTTCATCATCTGGAGGGCATTGGCGGCGCGAAGATTGAACTAAACGTCGAGGGCGTCTACGGCACATGCTTTTTGACTGTTCGGCGAGACGTGGCAACGCTGACTTGCCGGGAGCTGTCACTTTTAACGGAGCTGGCAGTAAATTATTTCGGCGAGAACTTGATTGAGGAGTACGACGATAACTTCTACCCTGACGAAGAGTATTTGATAGCGCAGGAAGATTATTTGGAGCAATGCTTAAATAATATGCGTCAAATGCGGGTGGAAGGGCGGCTCGTCGGCGTGCGGGAGCATGAACGCGTTGTAGTTTATGCCCGATAGGAGGGAGAGAAGTCTTTTGCGTATTCTAATGGTTGGTGATGTTGTCGGGAGACCCGGCAGATATTTTTTTATGGAGCAAACACCTGAACTCCGCCGGCAGAAAAATATTGATATGGTAGTTGTCAACGGCGAGAACGCGGCACACGGCAAAGGCTTGACGCCCAATATTTTCGAGGAACTGACAGGCGGCGGCGCGGACGTGGTTACGACCGGCAATCACATCTGGGACAATCCAAAAGTCATGGAGATTATCGACACTGAACCTTTCCTGCTTCGTCCCGCTAATTACCCCGAAGGCACGCCTGGCAAGGGCTTCTGCATTTATCCCGTCGGCAGAAAGAAAGTCGGCGTGATTAACATGGCGGGAAGAGTTTTCATGCAACCGCCAATGGACGACCCGTTCAGACTTGGCGACAAGATTTTAAAGTTCATGGAAAAGGATTGCGACGTTATCTTGATTGATTTCCACGCCGAGGCGACCAGTGAAAAGCTCGCCTTCGCCAATTACTTCGATGGACGGGTTACGGCGGTCGTCGGCACGCATACGCATATTCAAACGGCAGACGAAAAGATTTTGCCTAAGGGCACGGCTTATATCAGCGATTTGGGCATGGTGGGCGCGGAGAATTCTATTTTGGGCATGGCGATTGAACCTGTGGTAAAAAGATTCCTTACGGGGCGTCCGAGCCGCTTTGACGTTGCAGAGGGTGTTGCTATCTATTGTGCCCTGCTGATTGACATTGACGACAAGACGAACAAAGCCGTTAAGGTCAAACGAATCTTTATCAAACCGCAAGAAAGGATTTGATTTTTTGAAAGAAGAACCTCTTCGAGTGGGTGTGCTTAGATTGTGGCATAGAATCCCCGAATACTCGGAGCCGCATTTTATGTCATACATGGCAAAGAATTTTAACATTGAACTTTATTTTTTTACTGCGGAAGATATTAACTTCGATAACAACACGGTGGAGGCTGTGTTTGCTGAAGGTGGCACGCAGATAAAATGCACTGTCCCGCTACCAAAAATTATCTACAATCTCCCTGATGTTATCGAAGGGAGGAGCGGTATTGAGCTTAAGGAAAAACTTCAAAAAGCAGGTTGCTATCTCGTTAGACCAGCACTTAGACTCAATAAGCAAAGAATCTATGACGGCTTGAATAAAAATGAGCACTTCAAAGAATATCTCATTGAAACTCACACGGTTGAAAGCTTTGATAGTTTCTTATCATTCCTCAAAAAGTATGATAATGATGTCGTATTGAAACCTGCCATTGGCACCGAGGGAAAAGGAGTCACTCGAATAACTTTTGATGCAACGAGCGGAGAATATATTGCTAGCCTCCAAAAAGGAAAGCTTTTCTTTAAAAATGTCAGTGAGTTCAAAGATTATTACGAAGGGCAATTTGTTCGACGCTTACATACAGTGCAACCCTATATCGTTTCGCGGACGAAACACGGCAATCCGTTTGATATAAGGATTCTCGTTCTGCTTGCTCCCGAAGAAAAATTCAAATTCATTCCGTATCCTCGAATCGGCGGAGATACTCAAGGCTTTATTTCAAATCTCGGCGCGGGCGGATATACCAAACCTTTTGACCGATTTCTTACTGATGAATTCGGCGATAAGGGGCGGAAGATAAGAAAAGATATGTTAACCCTCGGAAGCAATTTGGCTAAATATTGTCAGTCATTCTTTAACGAAAAACCTTTTGCAATCGGTATTGATGTTGCCATTGTAAGACACGGGGAGGATTATAGCTTTAAAATTTTTGAGATTAATTTGCGAAACCCCGGAAGGGTTTTTTTCAAGGCGCAAGTTGCTTTTGCCGCCCTTGAGTATATGCAGTATCTCGGAAAAACCATCGGGAAATCTGATAAGTCATAAAGAATAAGCATTTCCCGCCACGATA
Source organism: Selenomonadaceae bacterium (assembly GCA_017406175.1). Taxonomy (GTDB): domain Bacteria; phylum Bacillota; class Negativicutes; order Selenomonadales; family Selenomonadaceae; genus Quinella. The sequence goes on from JAFQZB010000185.1 coordinate 25,636, forward strand.
AAATATATAATAAAATCGGTGGAACAAGTGAAGGATTTAAATTAAGTATGAAGAATTAACAAGGAAAATAATTTAGACGCAGAAGGAGCCGCAGCAGGTAGAAAACTACTACAACAGAAAAATGCAACAAGGGAGGAGGAGCAATCATGGAAATCCTAAAGGTATCAGCCAAATCTAACCCCAATTCCGTCGCCGGCGCACTCGCGGGAGTCATCCGCGAAACCGGAAGTGCCGAGATGCAGGCGATAGGTGCCGGAGCGCTGAACCAAGCGGTTAAAGCAGTTGCCATTGCACGCGGCTTCGTGGCACCGCACGGCGTAGAC
>JAFQZB010000186.1 GCA_017406175.1 Selenomonadaceae bacterium
CGACAAGGCGTCCAGTTCGCCCTCTACTATGAACGTCGGATATTCGCCGTCTATCGCCAACGGTTCATAAAGTCCTGCGCCTTGTCCATGTTGCGTCGGGCGTATCTTGCTGTCTATCGCTCGCGCCACAAAATGATAATCGTCATACGGAATTATCAACGTCGGCAACTTCTCCGTGTCTCCTACACCAAATTCGAGATGAACGACTACGCCATATTTTTCAAACGTCTCTGCCGTCAAACCGCGATAACTTCCGCCACGTTCAGTCAAAAACTTCCGCGCCGTCTCTACATAACGCGGATAAAACGTTTTACCATAATTTTTCGGTATTTCCGACACCGGCGGTACAGGTTCCAACGCCCGCACAGCTTCAAACGCTAGGTTCGGCGGCGGCACAGTCCAGGACGTCCGGGAACGGCTATCGCTTGACGCTAGGCTCTTCGCCGTCGCTACGATAGCCAAAAGCCCTAGACGCACTTCTTGACGCTTGACCTGCCCGGTCTGCGCTAAAGTGCGAAAAACCTTCCCTTGAAAAAAGAAAAGGTTTTGATTCTGGAAATATCTCTTCCAACCTTCTCACCAACTTTGCCGTATCGCTCGGCGAAATTCCTTCCACCAATGCCACCAAGTCCACGTTGCTCCAGTGTCCTCCACATCTATAGCAATGCCAGACTAGCTTGCCCTTGAGTTTGGTCTGCTTAATGCCATCACCAGTCTTACCAGAGCCATTGCCGCAATCAGGACAGAGGAAAGACTTGCCGTCACGAGCAGTTGAAAGTCCAAGCCTGCGAGCAATGACAGCTTCAGGCAGAGAATTCACATCATCAAAGATGTTCAAGAAAACCACCAACCTTTTTCTTTTTTCTAGGGTCAATTTTTTAATCGCCGCACGCTCGTAAGAGCGGGCGAGCGATTTTTTCTCTGGTTTCGAGTCAGGGAAGGCGCGCCGACGCGCTAGCTAGGCGTCGCCGTCCGTTACAATACTTACAGTATTTACAGCTCTAAAAATGGCGTGCTCGACTATATAATATAGAACTCATTTTTTCCGCAGGCGCGAGCGTAGCTTAATGCCATAAGCCCCGTAGCTTAATGCCATAAGCCCCGTAGCTTAATGCCATAAGCCCCGTAGCTTAATGCCATAAGCCCCCCTAAATTTTCGCAAAAAACCAGCAAGCAAATTTGCACTAAAATGTTATAGTAGAATTGTTTTAAAAAGTGAGTGAAATGCTATAATAGGAGCCGTCTTTTTTGGTCAGCGCAAAGGATTTGATGATGCCTTCGGATTTCAGATTTTCCATAACGCCGAGAACAATTTTGCGAGCGTCCTGTTTTTGCCATCTGCTGGCGTTGAGTAGTTCGCAGTGCTTAAATAGGTCGTAAAAGGTTATGGTTGGCGTCATGTTATGTGCGAGAATTTCAAGAACGCGGCGAATCAGGTAGCTTTTAATCATGATGACGAGAGTTGTATTGTTTTGCCCGGTAATGTCACGCAAGTTGACGTAGTATGTAATGATTTGTTTTTTAGCGCGAGCGATAGTCATAAGCGGACTTTCGTCAGTGAATTTGATGATGGAAGTCAGTTGTCCGTTGACCAAAACGTCGTGCAAGATTCTGCAGGGCAGTATAGGCGAGATAAGAATAGGCTTTACGGAATTGTATTTGGGAATTTTATCGCGGGTTTGACTGAAGTCGATTTCAATGACGGTCATGAGACGTTTTAACGATTCTAAAATAGCATTGGCTTGATTGGGACGAGGATATTGGTTAGTTTTGCCGCCGATTACAGCGCGAAAGAGTGAGTCGCGGGTAATGCCGATAAATTTAGCCTCACGAGCGGAATTACATATGTCGAAGATAGTACGGTCGTATTCGTTAAGAGGACGCTTGAGAGCCGCAAGACCGCCGCCATTAAGTTTGAAATGAGTTTGAATCTTTTTTCCGCGAATGGTGGTCTCGGTAACGGCGATGCTGATGCCTTTTTGAAGCGCGTCGAAGTATTCTTCAGCAGGGAGATTGAAAAGATTTCTGGTGAGCTTGTCATTAGGCGAAACGATGCTATCGAGGCGAAAGTTGGTTTGGAATTTTTCAATCTCGAAGGAATCCAGAATGTCTTTAGAAATTTTTTCCATAAGGTAACCTCCTAAAAGTTTTGTCCTTTACACTTGTGGAAAGTCGTGCTACAATCAAAAAGTGTTCGGGCAACCGATCATAAAAGGTTGCACTTCTTCCCCAGTATTTACTTAATTTGGACGTTAAGAATTATATCACGGGCAAGAGACAAGTGCAATAAAACTCTCGCAGATAATGATTTCCA
>JAFQZB010000187.1 GCA_017406175.1 Selenomonadaceae bacterium
CCGCCGTCCATGGCGGCCGGTTTTAAACTACTTTTGGAGGTTATAGCATTTTGGAAGTAAAATTGATGAGAAATATTTTGGGCGCGAACGATGAGATTGCCGCACTCAATCGCAAGACGTTTGCGGCTCGTGGCGTCGTCGTGATGAACTTAATGGGGTCGCCCGGTTCCGGCAAAACGACTCTGCTTGAGAAGACACTAGCGCGGCTCGTCGACAAGATTAAAATCGCAGTGATTGAAGGCGACCTCTTCACGGCTAAGGACGCGCAACGAATAGAACGGCTCGGCGTCGACGTGATTCAAATCAACACGGCGGGCGGCTGTCATCTCGATGCGGCGATGATTCAGAAGGCGTGCGCGTCCCTTGACCTTGAGGAAATCGATTTGCTAATCATCGAGAACGTCGGCAACTTGGTCTGTCCTGCCGAATTCGACATTGGAGAAAATTTTAAAGCCGTTGTGCTGTCGATAACCGAGGGAGACGACAAGCCGCTAAAGTATCCCTTAATCTTCAAGGAGTCGGAGGTTGTGTTGCTTAACAAAGTCGACTTGCTACCGTTCACGAACTTTGACTTGCAAGCGGCGCGGACGGACTTGACGACGTTACACCCGACGATAAAAATCTTCGAGACTTCCTGCACGAAGGGAACGGGGCTTGACGATTGGGCGGCTTGGCTCCTCGGAAAGGCGGTGCGTTGATGGACGGATTATTCACGGCGGAAAATACGGTGCTGGGCATTGGCAACATTATCCTGAGTGATGAGGGCTTCGGCGTGCGTGTCGTTGAGTATCTGCAGAAGAACTTTACCTTCCCCGACAACGTGGCTTTGATTGACGGAGGGACGCTCGGCGTGGAGCTTACACACTTCATCACGGGAACGCGGCGGCTGTTGATTATTGATTCGATTGACGGCGGCGCACAGCCTGGCAAGACATTTCATCTGCACGGCGACGAGATAAGCAAACACTTCGCGCAAAAGATTTCGGCGCACGAGGTCGGAATACAAGACGTGCTGACGATGCTGGAACTCACAGGTAAAAAGATTCCTCACGTCGAATTGATTGGGGCGCAACCGTTCAGTTTGGAAGCGGGCGTCGAATTAACGGAGGAGATGTCAAAGCTCGTGCCCGTGTTCGCCGATAAAGCCGTTGAGATTTTACGTTCATGGGGATTGGAGGTTGAGCGATGATTATTTTTCCTGCGATAGACCTGCGCGGCGGCAAGTGCGTGCGTCTGATTCAAGGTGACTTCGACAAGGAAACTGTCTACTCTGACGACCCGGCGGCTACTGCTCTCAAGTGGCAAGCGGCAGGTGCGAAGTTCTTGCACGTGGTCGACTTGGACGGGGCAAGGGCTGGTTCGCCGCAAAACATTGCCACCATAAAAAAAATCCTCAACGCCGTGAACATTCCTATTGAAGTCGGCGGAGGCATTCGGACGCTTAACGACGTGGAAAAGGTTTTGTCATTGGGCGTGCGGCGCGTGATTCTCGGTGGCGTCGCCGTGGAAAATATTTCACTCGTCGCGGCGGCTGTTAAGAGATTCGGCGATAGGATTGTAGTTGGCATTGATGCTCGCGGCGGATTCGTGGCGGTTCACGGCTGGGAAAAGTCAAGTAGCGTTACGGTCGACAAGCTCGCTAAGGAAATCGTAGCGGCGGGCGTGCAAACGATTATCTACACCGACATTGCCAAGGACGGAATGCTTAGCGGCGTCAATGCGGCGGCGTTCGCTAACCTGCAAAAGTCTTCGGGGGCGGAGGTCATTGCCTCTGGCGGCGTTCGTTCGATTGATGACATTCGACAGCTTAAGGCGGCGGGCGTAGCGGGCGTCATCGTCGGCAAGGCGATTTACACTGGCTCGCTTGACTTAGCGGCGGCGATTGAGATTTCGGAGGCTTGACCATGCTAACCAAAAGAATAATCCCTTGCTTAGACGTTAAGGCGGGTCGCGTCGTCAAAGGCACGAACTTTATCGGACTGCGCGACGCGGGCGACCCGGTGGAACTTGCCAAACGCTACGACTTGGAACGGGCTGATGAGCTTGTCTTCTTAGACATCACTGCCTCCCACGAAGGGCGCGGAACTATGGTTGAAGTCGCTAAGAGTTGTGCGGCGCAAGTTTTTATTCCGTTCACGGTCGGCGGCGGCATTCGCACTGTCGAGGATATGCGCGTTATGTTGGCGGCGGGCGCGGATAAAATCTCCGTCAACAGTGCGGCGGTCAAAAATCCTCAACTCATAAGCGACGGGGCAAAACGTTTTGGCAGTCAATGCATTGTCCTTGCTGTCGATGCTAAGCGTTCTTCTACAGGCTGGGAAGTTTACGTTAATGGCGGACGCAAGCCGACGGGGCTGGACTGTTTGGAGTGGATTAGGCGCGGCGTCGCACTCGGAGCCGGAGAGATTCTCCTAACGAGCATGGACGCTGACGGCACCAAGGACGGCTACGACATTGAACTTACTCGCGCAGTCAGTGAGGCGGTCAACGTTCCTGTGATTGCGTCGGGCGGTGCAGGCGAGCTTAGCCACTTCTACGACGTGTTGACTGCCGGAAAAGCGGACGCGGTCTTAGCGGCGTCTGTCTTTCATTACGGCAAGTACACTATCCGTCAGGTCAAAGAGTATCTTCAAGGGCGCGGCGTAGAAGTCAGATTTTAATATATTGCGAAGGAGTTGATTTTTTGGTAATCGTTCAATTAGCAGGCGGACTCGGCAATCAGTTTGCTCAATATGTTTCTGCTAGGCTTCTTGCTTATAAATTAGGCACGGAATTAAAATTAGATATAACTAGTGCTCCAATTTCAAATGAAGAGAAGCCTCGGTTTCATATCCATTACCGATTGGGTGAATTCAATATCATTGAGAACTTTGCAACCGCCGAAGAAATTAAACATGTTAAAGAGAACGGCTTAATTGCTAAAAGTAAATTGCCGCCCTTGGAAGGACTTCAAGGCGATATTTACATGCAAGGACAATATCCTCGTTCGGAAGAATCTTTTATCGATATTATAGACATCGTAAGGAAAGAATTTACTTTGAAGAGACCGTTCAATCCAAAAGCCGAAGCGTGGAGACAAAAAATACTCTCTGCCGAATGCGCGGTGTCAATGCATTTCAGTCACGGCGATTTTGCCTATAATCCAAAACTAACTGCTGCTTGCTTTAATATTACACCTATCGATTATTATTGCACATGCATTGATATTTTAAAGCAACGCTATAACAATATGACGGTATTTATATTCTCGGATAATTTGCCGTGGGTTAAAAAGAATCTTCATCTAGACGTGCCAACAGAGTTTGTCGAGGGTGTAGAAACAGACAATGAAGAATGGCTTTTGATGAGTTATTGCAAACATAATATCAACCCGAATAGCTCTTTCAGTGAATGTGCCGCAAGCTTAAACTCCAATCCAGATAAGAAAATTTTTAGTCCTAGGGCTTCAACTGC
>JAFQZB010000188.1 GCA_017406175.1 Selenomonadaceae bacterium
AACAAATTGCTCGGAAGTTATAAGCGTATATTAAAAAGCTCGGCACGAATTTTGTCGGCGACTCAATGACTTTGGTGTAAGCTTCTATCGCGAACGGATAATTTTTCAATTTCTCACACACATCACGAAGTTCCATGTAATCGCTCATATCAAAATTCTTCTCATCGACTTTCAAAGCTAACTGATAATCTTCGACAGCCTCAGAATATCTTTCAATCTCTTTATACAAATGCCCGCGATGCCTGTAGGCACTGCCATTTCTCGGAGCAAGTTCTATCGCTGTGGTGTAATCTGCAAGAGCTCGATTGTAATCGTGTAACTTGAGAACTTTTGCCTGATTTATATCTTGCGTAAAATCTTCGTTTAAGTTGTGACGTAAGTTGTGAAGTTGTTTGAGGGCAACAATCCCCTTATAGTTAGAACCGCTCGCAACATAATTCAAACCGCGCAGTACATAAAATGTCGAATCGGTCGGCTCAAGAATTATTGCTTTCGTTAAGTTCTTAATCTCTGCTGGAAAGTTTTTGTCTCGGTTTTCTTCGGCGTCTTTAAGAAGGTCGGATATACTCTGTGTCGCTGTGTCTCCTATCTTGACAACACGATAACTAACATAAGCAAAAGCATTTTTAGGATTGAGTTCAATCGCCTTATCGGGGTGAAATATCATTTGTTGATTAGACAAAAATTCGCGGTTGATTCGTTCCTGCTCAACTTGAAGGTCGTCGTCTTTGACTTCCTCTTTTATGACCGCAAGCTTTGCTTGAAAGGCTTCAATGTCCTGCTTAATCTTTTTGTTCATGGTTTGCATTTCTTTGTAGCGTTGAATTGCCATTTGCCGTTGTTCACGCTCTTGAGCAAGGAAGTTATCAAGCTCGGAGATGTCGACCATCGCTTTGATGTCGGCGCGAAGTAAAATTCTGCCGTTGCTTTGATTTTTGCGCATAATGTTTTTCGTCAGCACTTCGACTTTGGAACTGGCGACGGTTTTAATCTCGTCCTCGTCGAGTTCGGAATCAATCGAACGCGAATAATTTTCGAGATAAATCCCTGCTTGCTCGGCGGCATTTTGTTTGGCGAAGTCTAGGGCAATTTCTTCGGCGATTTCGGGCGTATCGTAGTCGCTCATCAGATATTCGCCGCTCGCCGAGAAAGTTCCAGTTGCCGCCAAGCCGACCGTTTGAAAAATTATCAGCAGAGCGATTGTCAGCGCAGAAAAAATTTTCATGTCAATTCCCCTCCTCAAGCTCAACAATTCTATCGAGTGCCGCGATAATCTCCACGTCGTAATAAACAATATCAGCGTCCCTGACGAAAGCGCGATATTCCTGCGCGGCTTGAGCTTTGTCGCCGAGTGACTCCGCCATGACAGCTTTGACAAAATGAACGCCAACTGCGTCGTTGTTCAGCGCGAGTGCCCGCTTAAAATCTTCTACAAAAGGTTCTGCTTTTTTCTGCATGGCATAAACGAAGCCGCGCTTTATGTAGACAAGGGAAAGTTCCGCGTCATTGGCAGTGGCTTCAGCAATCGCCGCGTCGTAAAGTTTCAACGCCTCGTCGAATTTGCCGTCAAGCTCCAGCTTGCAACCGTCGCGAATCGTGCGCATTATCCGCTTTTGATACGAGCCGAGGTATTCGCCGTAAATCGTGTCGAAATTTTTTTTGCGCGCGATGTAGTCCTTTAAAACTTCCTCGTAGCCTTTTGCGGACTTTTTAGCCTCGCGCAGTTCGTTCAAAAGTTCGGCGGCGTTATCGGTGTCCAGTTCCGCGTCGACGCTCACAATAATTTTTAAGCCGCCGTTGCTCATAAGTTCCTTGTCGAAAGTTTTTGATTTGATTCGCAGAACCGCCGCCGTAAAAGTTTCCACGCGACTGACTTCAAGCTCGTTATCTTTGCTCACGTTTGAACTTTCGACAAAACTACTTGCCTCTGCGGAAATTTTTTTCACTGCTTCGCTGAAAACAATGTCTTGCGCGTCGCGAATCGGCTCGCCCCTATCCATGAGATAAGAACTTTCCGCGTGAAAAGTTTTGACTTCAGCCGAGACATTTTGCCCACCTAAGTTTAACGCAAAGATAGCCGCCAACAGAAAAATAAACTTTCTCACCGACTTCGCCTCCCTAAAATTTTTATGCTGCTAATATAAGGGAATTTAATTTCTTGTGTCAATGCGTAAAAAAAATTTTAATAAAGGATTTTCGGCGGGCAAGTGGAATTAAAATTTTAACAGAATAGTTCTTTATTTTTTTAGCATAAGGCTTTATAATATCCGCAACTATCAATCGAGGTGATTTTTTTCATGGAACATTCTCCAGTAACGACCAACCCGTTGATTATTATGATGATTAACATGACGGTCGTCTTTATTGTATTAGTGGCACTGATGTTTTTGATTAAGCTGATTCACATTGTTGACCCGACTAAGGAGCCCGAAGTAAAATCGGCACCCGAAGATGACGAGCCGCTCGTCGCTGTGAAATCAGAATCTGCCACTAGCGCGCCCGCCCCCGTCGTCGAAGAGGGCATAAACCCCGAAGTCATCGCGGCTATCTCGGCGGCTATCGCGGCTTACGGTTTCGCAGGGCAAGTCAAAGCGGTGCACATCATTAATCACGAGGGCACACCATGGAGAGCCTCCGCTAAGTTCAACAACCTGCAGCGCAAATAGAAAGGAGTGATTTTTTTTGGAAGCTTTGAACGCATTTTCCGTGTCGCTCCAGGCTGTGTGGAATGACAGCGGCTTTTCTGCTTTCACCATGGGCAACGGCATTATGATTCTCGTCGGGCTTGTCCTTTTGTACATGGCGTTCGTTAAGGAATTCGAGCCTTTGCTTTTGGGTCCTATTGCTTTCGGGTGCATTCTCGCCAATTTCCCCAACACCGGATTTTTCGGCGAAGAAATGAACGTCATGAAAGCGATTAACTACGGCATTACTTATGAAATTTTTCCCCCGTTAATCTTTTTGGGTATCGGCGCAATGACTGATTTTAGCCCGCTACTCGCCCGCCCGTTGACGCTCTTGCTCGGTGCGGCGGCTCAAATCGGCGTCTTCGTGGCTCTCGGCGGCGCAATGCTCGTCGGCTTTAATGTCCACGAGGCGGCGGCTATCGGTATCATCGGCGGTGCGGACGGTCCCACGTCTATTTACCTGTCAACGAAACTCGCTCCGCACTTACTTGGCGCAATCGCGGTCGCGGCTTATTCTTATATGTCGCTCGTCCCGCTGATTCAGCCGCCGATTATGAAACTTATGACGACGCAAGCCGAACGCGAAATTGTCATGAAAGAATTGCGCGAAGTCACGAAATTTGAGCGCGTCGTTTTCCCGATTGTCTCGACAATTTTCATCAGCTTACTCCTTCCGCCTATTGCGGCTTTGCTCGGTTGCTTGATGCTCGGCAATTTGTTCAGAGAGTCGGGCGTCACGGACAGACTTTCAGACACCGCGCAGAACGCTTTGATTAATATCGTCACGATTTTTCTTGGCACCGGTACCGGCATGACGATGAGCGCGGAAAGTTTCTTGCGCACTGATACTTTATTG
>JAFQZB010000189.1 GCA_017406175.1 Selenomonadaceae bacterium
GTCTTCCCGTTGATTTCGGAGTTGGTAACAGCGGCTTGATTATTTCTTCTTGCGTTTTTGTAAGGCAGTAGCGTTCGTGATAAAATGATTTTGACATAAGCACTTTCCTTTGGGGGTTTTTCAAATTCATTTTACCAAAGATTTTGCTTATGTTTTATTTTTGTACTTTACCAACACGCTCTAGCGTAATATTCTGCTTTTGCCGTAGTGTCAGTGGTGTCGATAAGAGAAAGTAAATAGTGATGGCTTATTTTGTCGAACTCATTACTCTTGCGTAATTCTTCCGCGACCGTTGAATAATCAATCGGCGAGCCTTTAACGTAAAGGCGTAAAATGGCGCGGAAAATCAGTTTGTGTTCGGCGCGATAAAAGTCGTCGGCGTCCAAAATACTCAGGACACTGGACACAACTTTTTTCTTCTTCAAGAACAAGGCAGAGAGAAGTTGTTTTTCTATTTCGATAACGTTGGGCAGTTCGAGATTTTGATTCATAATATTCACCTCATTTTTTTCAGGGGCGAAGAAAAAGACGACACTCACGAAAGGTGAATGCCGTCTTGAGAAATCCAAAATGAATAAACCAAAAGCCCTTGAAAGACTTGCCGCTCTAATGTAAAATAATACAGTTATATTGATAACAAAATTTCGTTTTAAATTGGCGGCAGGAGTCTTCTGGACTTTCTGGCGGATGCGACAACATTCACCAGAAAAAGCTCTGTAGTGTTGGGGAACACTGCAGGGCTTTCCGCTTTTATAAGAACGTACGTCTGTCTATATCTTGCCCTCCAATGATTTCAGTTTAATTAAATTTTATTGGGGAATTCTTTCTGGTTGAAAATATTCCTTCAAATAAAGGTATGTATTTTTTTTATTCAAGTGGTTTTTGCAAAGTAATTTTGTTAGTAGCCAAAAATTGACAAAGAGCTTGGGAATTGAAGGAATAAAGCAAGCCAGCCTTTTCTACGACTTTGCCCGCATAAATCAAACGAGCCAAATGCTTCAAATCTTTTTCCCTTTCGGAATCGGCATTTAAAGCCTCAATAGTTTGTTCTACGTTTTCAAGCTCAGAGTTCAGGATTTTAGCTTCGTTCTTCAATCGTTTTAAGTTTTCTTGACGCAAAGTAGATCACCGTCAGAGACTATAGCACAAAGAAAAAGGCTTGTCACGGAATGCACAAAAATTTGTGCAAAAATAGTGCACGCGGTTTCTGATGAATGTGCTAAGATATGGGAAAGTAGATTTTGCTGAAAATGTTCACTTATGCATTTCACTGCGTGAAATGCCAAAAATCTCGCGTCCTGACGCGAAAAAAACAACTTAAAAAATATGCCAGTCGCTTCGCTCCTTGAACCTGCGGTTGGCTCACGAAAGGAAGAAAATCTTATTTGGCGATGTATCATTTCCGTATCAAGTCGGATAAAAAACCCAACGGAACAAAAATTTCCGCTGTCCAGCACGTTGAGTATATCTATCGTGAAGGCAAATTTTCTACTCCAGAGCAATGGCAACAGAAAAATAAATTCGTCGGCGATTTCATTTTCTCCGAGAAATTCCCAAACGTTTTTGACGGACAGAATATTCTTCTTTACAAAACTGATGACTTCGGCTCTATCAGAAATTCTCAGCGCAGTATCGAAGTTACTAAAAACGCTTCAGAAGAAACAATCGCTACTGCTCTCGTTCTCGCTTCTCACGCTATGAATCATCAGCCGCTTATTATCAACAGCTCGGACGATTTCAAAAAAGCCGTATTGAAAACGGCAATCTTTCAAGACCTTCCCATTTCTTTCGATGACCTCTCCATGCAAAATGATTTCTTGCGTTACAAAGAATTTGACTATCCCGACCGAAAAAAATTTGCCGTCAATACTGCACAGAAAATTTTGCAACACATTGAGAAAACTAACGCTCAAGCTCATCTTGAATATATCAATCGCGAAAGAGCATTTGAAAATCGCGGAACTTGTATTTTTCATGCTCATCGCTTGCCCAAATGGGCACACAACGACCCGAAGAAATTCTTTCAAGCCGCAGACATTTATGAAGGCGTTGGGCATCAAAGATATGTCGAAATTGAATTTGCTTTGCCAAATGAATTAAAAACAGTCGAGCAATACCGTCAAATTATTGACGCTTTCATTGCTAAGCATTTGAGCGAACATTACTACGCTTACGCCATTCACGACAAAATCGGTATGTTGTCCGGTCAACGCCATCCGCACGTTCATATCATGTTTTCCGAACGCTTGATTGACGACGTGGAAAAAATAAAGGAACGTTCTGCTAATGCTTTTTTCCTCTATCCAGCTCGAAAGAAAAAAGACGGCTCTCTACCTTCCTTTGAGGAAAAATGGAAACGTGGGGCTCCTAAAGACCGTAAGTGGTGCAATCATCAATATGTTACCGTGCTTCGCGCCGACTTTGCTCAAATTCAAAATGCTGTATTGGAGCAAAATGGTTTTTCCATTCGCGTTGACCATAGAACTCTTCAAGCGCAGAAGGAAGAAGCAGAACAAAACGGTGATTCTTCCCTTGCTCGCCTTTTCAGTCGGGTTCCAGAAAAATATATCGGTGTCATTTCTTGTCAGGATTACGAAGAACCACGTTTGGAAAGATTGAAAATTTTTAGGGGACTGCGCAAACAGCATTTTGATTTGGTGATGAAGATAGATGCAATGACAAAGGAAGCGGACGAATTGGAAGTAAAAGATGACATTCAATTTGTTTCTTCTCGTATCAAAGCTTTAATCGAATCGAAAGAATACTCCGAACAAAAATTTGCCGACCCATTTCTTGCGGGCTTGAAAAATAAAATGCTAACTGCTGTTGCTCAAGTTAATAAATGGAAACGTTCTATTATTTCCCAACACGACGCTGAAGAACGAGCCAAACTTGAATATATGACAAAATCGGAGCGCGAACTTTGGCAAAAATTTTTTGAAACGCTTGGTCAGAAAAAGAAGTTGGAAGAATTTTTGCTGACTCTTAAAAAGCCAGACGAAACACAAAAAGAATCAACCCGTGCTTTTGAGAAAATTGCTTTCGGCGTTAAAAACCAGATTGCCGACCTTGATTCCTCCCTCTCTTCCATGAAAAAACCTGTTGAAGACATACGCCGCCGTCTTGAGTTGCCCGATTGTAGAAACAATATTTTGATGGTGACTCACCAAATTTTGCAAGCCAATACTCAAGCAAGGAAAATGCTTAAACGCGCTAACATTGATTTAGACAAAGCCGTCGATGACCTAAGAAACGCGCTGTTCGTAAAGACAATGGAAGAGCCGCAAACCAGTTTCAAGACGAGAGAAGTGTACGACCTTATTCGCCGTCAATACCGCACCTTGAAAAAGGAACATGAGGATTTGTTCGCTGATAAATTTCACCTCCAACGTCAGATTATTTCGCCTCTACGCGCTATCTCTATGGCTAAAAATATTTTCGTGCACGGCGACTTCAAACGACTGCGCGAAGAAATCCGGAGATACAAAAAAGACGAGCAACGGCTCGTTCAAAAATCTCTCGCTTATAGTCAAGAAGAAAAACAGTTCAAAAAACGAGACTGGTCAGTATTCCCGCGTTCCTCTTTCTTGCAACAGCAATATTATCTTACAAAACAGCGGATTTTGCTTGAACTTGAGAAGAGCCGTCTCGACCAAACCAAATTATCTTTACAAAATAAACAAACCGAGTTGGAAACTTTGTGCCGACAACCTGACGCGGCTAAGAAAATCGAACTTATCGCTACTGGCATTCTTCGCAAAAATTACAAGTTTGTCCGCCAGCTGGAGGAAATCAAAACACGAATTAACGAATTGACTCCTCGCATCAATCACTCTAAAGAGCAAATGGACGCTTTGGAAGAACGAGTCGCCCGCGATAAAGTCAGCACTCGTTATCGCGTCACTTCTTCCAAAACATTGACAAATAATCAAGCGGCATCGTTAATCGCTGACGCAATATTATTTGATCCGCAAGCCGTTCAATTAGTTGCTCGTTCCGACGGTAATAACTTGGAAATGGAAAAGGATTGGGAAATGATGTCCGAGTTCGATAAAGATGAACTCATTCGTAAGAAAATTATCCGCGAATTGTAAGAACATGTGTTCACAAACGTTTGATTAAAGTGTGGATATGAGAAATTTTGATTAAAGTTTCAGCAGAAGCGGCAGTTAACTCGTAATCCTTGCTGAGTCGGCGGGAGTGATTGAGCCAAGCAAACGTTCGTTCTACTA
>JAFQZB010000190.1 GCA_017406175.1 Selenomonadaceae bacterium
AGAAAATAGATGGCAAGCCGTGTGCGCGGAAACGTGCACGCACGGTTTTGAGGAGGGGAAAAGGCAGAGATTACCTCAAAGCCTTACCTATTCCTATTTCGCACTCTTGCCAAGTATCTGTCCGTTGCTCTTGACCAAATTCAGTTCAAAGACTTGAAAGACGAAAAGAACTTCGGCGACCTTTCCGTTCAAATCCTCAACGAGGACAAAAACTATTACCAAGCCGATAACTTCTACGACGACGATTACGCCATTGCTGTGCCTTTCTAACTTCAAACGTTTTCAAAGCCCCGATTGCTTATGTGGTCGGGGCTTATCCTTTTTATGGAGGCGATTATATGTCGGCTACTAAATTCATCTGTCCCAACGGGCAACGCATTCGCATTGCTGATTGTCTTCGTTCCTGCCCGAATAATCAACGGTGCATGTTCCTGCCCACTCTTCGCGCCGTCGCTAATTCTCTTGAACGCAACATTGCTGAACCAACCGTTACTGAGCTGATTTCCGGCGTCCGTGAGACCTATCTCAAAAAAACAAGTTCGTATGCCGTTGACCCTGCTTCCATTCTCTATGCTTTACAAGGGCAAGCTATTCACTCGATTAACGAGCAACAAACGCACGGCGCGATTTTCTCCGAAGAACGTCTAAAGGACGACATTACCAGCGGTCAATTTGATTTGTTCGGCAAAATTCTCGACGCTGATGACGGCGTGTTGGGCGACTTGAAAATTACGTCTAGCTTCAAGCTCATGAAAGCCCTTGGCATTTACAAAGTCAAAGTTGATACTGGCGAAATTTACAAATCGGGACTCAAGAAGGGGCAACCTAAATTCAAGACCGAACTGCGCTTTGACGGCGTGCGGGATTTACTCGATTGGAGTATCCAAATAAATTACTACCGCCTTTTGCTTGAACACGCTGGTTTCAAAATCTGCCGCATGTACATTCAGGCGATTTGTCGCGACGCTTCTCTCCGCATTGCCGCCGAGCGCGGAATCGATAAGCCCGTCTACATCATACCAATCAACAAAATCAGCAACCACTGGCTCACACGCTACTTTCAGCACAAGGCAAAGCTTTTGCGTGAGGCAATGGCGACGAAAACTCTACCGCCCATTTGCTCTTTCCGCGAACGTTGGGGCAACAGAAAATGCCTTGCCTATTGCGCCGCTCGTGAAAATTGCCCCTATGCTCAAAGGCTCCAATCTCAAAACAAAGAGGTGACTTCCGATGAATTCCAGCTCTCCGCTTAGGATTTTCTCTCTCGAATATGACGCTAAAACGAATTCCATTTCCCCGCACGTCAGGTACATTTCGCCCGACAACGTGCTCCAAGACTTGTACCGGATTCTCAACTGTGAACTGGTAACCTGCACGGAAATTGAAGTCAACGGCAAGTTCTTCGACGTGTGGTCGGACGACGGTGTGAAAGGCTAACATTTATAACGAATAAGGACTGCATACCCAAACAAATGCAGATTGTCCTATTGCTGATACTCCGACAAGCTAAGTTGTGAAATTTAGTTTGAAACTTGGTAAAGTCGCGTTGAAAGTTCTTCACGATTCAGAACTGACGTAACGCGGGCAGCGTAGTTGAATATGGTTAGGCAACGAATGTGCGCTTTACGTATCGTGAGGATCATGTATCAAATCGTCTCGAAATGGATACAGGGTTATACCTTTCTGCAGACAGGAAACATTTCGTCGTGTGAATCCTGTCAACAGCTAATGGGTTGCTGTTTCAATGCAGACGGTACATAGCACAAACCTAAGTTCAATTATCAAGCTAGTTATAAATGGACCTTTGAGGTCTGGACGGTTAGGCAACTAACTTCGAGACGGGGTAAAGGGCGTTATACTGCGCTTATAACCGTGATAGATAAAGTTCAGAAGTCAGAGACGCCATAGTACCTTAGAAACTGCTAACAACAGTGGAGGGAAGGGCGTTAGTCGTTATTCTTATTTCAACAGATTAGAGCTTCCGAAAGGAGGCGAGGCGTATGTTGAAGCTTTACAGTAAATGTTTTCAATTAAACAACATCAGACGAGCCATTAAAACAGTATTATCGCACAGCGGCAGTAAAACGTCAGGACCCGATAAAATAAACCGACAGTCGAATATCTCAGAAGAAAGATTCATACGGGAAATCAAACTTCGGCTCAGGCGTTACAAGTCGGTCAACTCAAGGAAAATAAAAATCCCTAAAGACAACGGACAATTTCGGGAATTGACCATAATAAATATATTTGATCGCATGGCTCAGCAGTGTGTTTATCAAATCATCAATCCGATTTTGGAACAAAACATGAGCAAATACAGTTACGGATTTAGGCTTGCCATAAGCGCAAAAATTCCCGTCAGTAAAGCCTGCTCAAGTATTGTAAATAATAAGGAAATATATACTGTAGAGATAGATTTTGAAAAGTGTTTTGACAATATCCCTTTGGATAAAGCATTGGACAGCTTACGTCTTCTTGGCATTAATGACGGAAAACTTATCAAAACAATCAAGCATTTAATGTGGACGACAAAGGAATATTCAGGAGTAGGTCTCAGTCAAGGAACAGTTCTCGGTCCAATTCTTGCTAACTGCTACTTAACTTGTCTTGACCAATTTATGGAAGAGAATTTTATATTGGATAAGGTGGATTCTGCATATTGTCACAATTATTCCGCTCATAAAGGACATTGGGTTCAGTGGCACAACAAACGGCACAAGAAATTACATTGTAAATAATACCGCTATGCTGATGATACTTTAATACTGTGCAAAAACAAGGAAGAGCAAGATTACATTAACACAATGATTCGAGAATTTATTGCCAAAAATTTAGACATAGCAATCAATGAAACAAAAACAAAACTCGGAAGAAATAAGTTCGATTTTCTCGGCTTTAAGCTCAAGAAAAATGGGCACAATGTATGGATAAAAATTAAAGATGAAGCAAAGCTTAAAGCAAAAATCAGAGAATTCAAATTCAACAACTGCAGAGAAGTTGACGATTTTCTTAAATGGCTCTGCGGTATTCTGAACTACTTTGATATTGTAAATGACGCCGAAAACATCTTGGAATATATCACACACAGACTATATGAACGTAGCAGGAAAAACAACAACATCCTTATCAAAATCGAAGGCACCTGTAAATACAAATATGGCATTGGAAACGGCAGATACAGGATAATTGACGTTTACAGCCTTAGGAAAAATACAAAATTATCGTTCAAAGAATATCTTTTCAAATCGTCTTGGATTCGGGAAAGAGAATTACTGAAGTCAAGAACAACAAGTAGCGAATACCGAATGTTTCTATGGACACTTTTTACCCGACAAAAAGGCATAAACCCAATAACTAAAAAGAAACTCGAAATAACTGACTTGGTGATTCATCACATAAAGCCAAAATCCAAAGGCGGCAACGACAATCCGGACAATTTGATTCTTATTGATTCCAAAACGCACAAACAAATACATGGAAAAGAAAAATGTAACGCTGAGATTGAAAAGTATCGTAAACACTTGAAATAAGATTAACGATAGAAAGCCGTGTGCGCGGAAACGTGCACGCACGGTTTGGAGGAGGGGAAAAGGTAGCGATTACTTCAAAGCCTTACCTATTCCTATAGGCTTTGCTCAAAGACAAGCCCGCGCCCAATCTCTACATTGACGACGACTTGATAATCTTCGGCTCCGTTGCTTTCGCGAAGGCTGATGACGAAGGCAAATTGGTCGGACTTTCGCGTGAGGAAGTTCATCTGCTTTGGGATTTCGCCCTTGCTCAATTCCCTAAACTGCTTAATTTTCTAAAGAACAGGAGATGACTATTTTGGGTCAATACTACATGGCTATTCTTGGCGACGCTTACGGACTTAACTGCAAAGTATTCGACCGCACGGTAGACGGGCAATACACCTTCGCTAAGCTGTTAGAACATTCTTGGTGGGAAAATCCCTTCGTCAACTCTTTTTCCGAATTCCTCTACAATGAGCCGAGCCGCGTGGCTTGGGTTGGCGATTACGCTGACGAGCCCGACGATTTTGACTTCCCGAATTGCTCCGCTTTCTACGTTCCGTGCTACAAAGAAGTGTGGGGCGAAGTGGTAAAGCCGATTGGTGTCGTTTCTTCTGACTTCAAGCTCGACGGAAAATTCTTGCTCAATCATGATACCAAGCAATTTGTCGATTTGGACGAGTATAAGCAGGCTTTAACCGATAAACACGGCTGGACTATTCACCCTTTGCCCTTGCTTACAGCTGTCGGCAATGACCGTGGCGGCGGCGACTTCCACGAGGGTAACACCGGCTTTGAAAATGTCGGTATCTGGGCTTGGCATCTCATTTCCATTGCCGACAAGCCGCCCAACGACTTCAGCAAAGTTAAATTCGTTTTCCGCGAAGACGGGAGGCATTGATTATGCAAAAAATTACCAAAAAATTTGTGGAGGTAATGCGCGAATGCTCACACGTCGCTAAAAACGGCACTAACGACTTTCACCGCTACAAATACGCGACAGCCGCTGATGTGCTTGAGAAGGTCAACTCTTCGCTTACCAAACACGGCATCGCTTCCGTAGTTGCTACCAATCTTCTTAGCACGAAGGAAGTTACGACCACCAAAGGTAACATCGAACAGCTCGTTACCGTTGAAGTTTCCGTCACTCTTATCGACGCCGAATCGGGCGAATCTCTCACGCTAAAAGGGCTCGGCTCTGGGCAAGACGCTGGCGATAAATCAGTCGCTAAAGCGCAAACCATGGCTATCAAGTATTGTTACCTTAACAGCCTTGCCATTGCTACCTTAGACGACCCCGAAGCTGACTGGCATACTGATGATGTCATGCATCCTAAAATCGCGCAGGTTAAAAATAATTCTGCCAACCCTTTGATTTGCCATGATTGCGGCTCCGTTATCTCGCAAAAGGTTGCCGATTATTCAAAAGCCAAGTTCGGCAGATTTCTCTGCCTTGACTGTCAACGTGCAAAAAAATCTGCCGCTTAATCGTTATTTAGCCCTGAGCCTTTCGGCTTGGGGCTATTTTTATTTCCGGAGGTATTCACTATGGACAAACTCAAAGAACAACTCTGCAATAACATCTGGGCGGCTCTC
>JAFQZB010000191.1 GCA_017406175.1 Selenomonadaceae bacterium
AACTTCGGAAGGCGCAAACCCGTCGAGCCCGAACCTAAACCGCAACCTCAACAGCAAAGTCAGCAACCAAAGCAGAAGCCGCAACCTCAACAAGCCCAGCAACCAAAGCAGAAGCCGCAACCTCAACAGCAGAACCAGCAACCTAAGCAGAAGTCGCAACCTCAACAACAGAACCAGCAACCTAAGCAGAAGCCGCAACCTCAACAGCAGACCCAGCAACCTAAGCAGAAGGGGCAACCTCAGCAGACCCAACAGCCTAAGCAGAAGGCTCAACCTCAGCAACAAACCCAGCAACCTAAGCAGAAGTCGCAACCTCAACAAGCCCAGCAACCTAAGCAAAAGTCGCAACCTCAGCAGACCCAGCAACCTAAGCAGAAGGGGCAACCTCAGCAAGCTCAGCAACCTAAACAAAAATCGCAACCTCAGCAAGCCCAGCAACCTAAGCAGAAGTCGCAACCTCAGCAGACCCAGCAACCTAAGCAGGAGAAAAAATCCGAGCAACAGCGGCGCGATAAGCAGGATAAGCAACCAGATACTCGCGGGGAACGTGGCGACCGTCAATCTAAGAACCGTCAGCGCGACGACGCCACTAAAAATAATCGTCAACGCCAACGCGCTAAGCAACCCGCTAATGCTAAGGAGGCGGCTAAGACTCAAGCCGCACAGGCTACCGACGGCAAAACGCGTCCGCCACGTTCGGCACGCAGAAAAAATCGTCAGCAACCTGTGCCCGTCCGCAAGGTCGAGATTGCTCGCCCAACTCATATCAAGGTTGGAGAATCAATCGCCGTTAAGGATTTGGCTAGCAAGATGAGTTGTACCGCCGCCGAAGTCATTAAGAAACTTTTGCTAATGGGCGTCATGGCTACTATCAATCAGGAAATCGATTACGATACCGCCGCAGTAGTTGCCGCTGAATTCGGGGTGACTGCCGAGGAGCTCCCGCCCGAAGTCGACCCGACGCTTATCCCAGAAATCGTCGACGACCCGTCCACGCTCAAGCCGCGTCCGCCTGTCGTAACCGTTATGGGGCACGTCGACCACGGCAAGACCTCGCTCCTTGACGTTATCAGAAAGTCTCACGTGACATCAATGGAGGCGGGCGGCATCACTCAGCACATCGGCGCGTATCAAGTCATCTGCAATGACCGCAAGATTGTTTTCCTTGATACGCCAGGGCACGAGGCGTTTACGGCTATGCGTGCTCGCGGGGCGCAGGTTACGGATATTGCTATCCTCGTCGTCGCCGCTGATGATGGCGTCATGCCCCAGACCGTCGAGGCGATTAATCATGCTAAGGCGGCGGGCGTCCCTATCATCGTTGCCATTAACAAAATCGATAAACCTGGCGCAAATCCCATGCGCGTTAAGCAGGAACTTATGGAGCATGAACTTGTTACCCGTGAGTTCGGCGGCAATACTACTATGGTTGAAGTCTCCGCTAAAAAGAACATCGGCATTAATGACTTGCTGGAGGAAATCCTTTTTGAAGCTGACGTTCAAGAGTTCAAAGCCAATCCCAATCGTGAAGCTCGCGGCGTCATCATTGAAGCTAAGTTGGATAGGGGGCGCGGCGTCGTCGCTACTGTCCTTGTCCAGAACGGCACCTTGCGTATCGGTGATTCAATCGTAGCCGGCACGACTTATGGCAAAGTTCGCGCCATGATGAATGAACGCGGCGATAACGTCAAGAAGGCTACGCCAAGCGTCCCCGTCGAAGTGCTCGGATTAAATGACGTGCCGGAGGCGGGCGATATTCTTGCCGCACTCGATGAACGCCTTGCCAAGTCAATCGCGGAACATAGAATCGAACGCAAACGCAATGAGCTTATCAAGTCCAAGAAAGTTTCACTCGACGACCTGTTCAATCAAATTCAAGCGGGCGAGATTAAGGATTTAAATATCGTCGTCAAAGCAGACGTGCAAGGCTCCGTTGAGGCGTTGAGTAGTTCACTGCTTGCCCTTAACAAAAATGATGAAGTCCGCGTTAATATCGTGCATTCGGGCGTTGGTGCCGTCAATGAATCTGATGTTATGCTTGCGTCCTCGTCCAATGCTTTGATTCTTGCCTTCAATGTTCGCCCCGATAATAACGCTCGCAAGTCCGCCGTCACGGAGAATATCGACATTAGAACTTACCGCGTAATTTATGACGCTTTGGACGACGTGCGCGCCGCCATGAGTGGTCTTTTGGCTCCTAAGTTTAAAGAAGTCGTTCAAGGGCGCGTCGAGATTCGCAAAGTCATGAAGTTTTCTAAAGCCCTCGTCGCGGGTTCTTACGTCCTTGAAGGCAAAATCTTTAACAACAGCAAGATTCGTATCCTGCGCGACAATGTGGAAGTCTTTGACGGCGAAATTGATTCCCTGCGCCGCTTTAAAGATGAGGTCAAGGAAGTTGCCGCCGGCTATGAGTGCGGGATTTCTATCGTCGATTACCGCGACTTCAAGGAAGGCGACATTATCGAGGCTTACAAAATGCAGGAGATTGAAACTTCAATCGAAGACGTAAATAAGGAGTGACGAGTTTTGATTACATTCATAATCGGTTTGGTGATTCTGTTCGTTGGGGCGGCGATTTATGGTTCGATTTGCGAACGCGTCATGAATCCGAATCCCGCCGCGCAGACTGCCGCCATTAAACTTAAAGACGGCGTGGATTACGTGCCTATGAATAAATGGAAGAACTGCCTAATCGAACTTCTGAACATTGCGGGTACGGGTCCTGTACTCGGTCCCATTCAAGGTATCTTATTCGGTCCGATTGCTTTTATCACGATTCCTATCGGGTGCGTTATCGGCGGCGCGTTCCATGACTATATGAGCGGCATGATTTCTGTACGCAACAACGGTGAACAAATGCCCGCGCTAGTCAAACGGTTCCTCGGCGGCGGCGTCTACAAGGTCTACAATGTCTTTGTCTGCTTGCTTATGCTTCTAGTCGGCGTGGTTTTCATCTATACGCCGGGTGATTTGCTCGTCGGGCAGATTATCGGCGAAGACGTTACCACACTCAATTCAACCGTCATCATCGTTTACGGCGCGATTCTCTTTTATTACCTGCTGGCGACGCTCCTGCCTATCGATAAAATCATCGGGCGTATCTATCCTATCTTCGGCGCAATCCTTCTGCTTAGTGCCGTCGGGATTTTCTGTGGGCTGTTCATAAAAGGTTATCCTTTACTTGAAGTTTGGGATACTGGCGTTGCGAACGTCCACCCGCTCGGCGAACACTTTATCCCCATTTTCTTTATAACGGTCGCTTGCGGCATTACGTCGGGCTTCCACTCCACCCAAGCCACGATTATTGCCCGCTCCGTCACCAATGAAAAGCACGGACGCTTGATTTACTATAACACAATGATTGCCGAAGGTTTTATCGCAATGAGTTGGGCAGGCGCGACTATGGGCGCATTGAATTTGGCTTTGGCAGCTGAACTCGACCCCGTTAAAATTCCCGCCTTGCTCGTGGGAATCATCGCTAAGGATATGCTCGGTCAAGTCGGCGGTATGGTTGCCGTCCTGGGCGTCATAGTCCTTGCGATTACTTCTGGCGATACTGCGTTGCGTTCCCTGCGCCTCATGCTTGCCGACGCTCTCCACATTGATAACAAGAAAAAAACTAACGTATTGATTCTCGCGGCTTGTATCTTCGCAGTCGTGGCGGGCGTGCTTTACTTCGCTAAGACTGACGCTAAGGGCTTCGCTATCCTCTGGCGATACTTCTCTTGGGCGAACGAGACTATCGCGGTTTTCGCCTTCGCTATGATTGCAATTTACATGATGAAAAATAATATGCCGTACCTCATGGCGATTATCCCCGGCACGTTCTATATGTACATCGTCTCCTGCTACATTCTTAACGCCAAAATTGGTTTCGGGCTGAACTACACGATAAGTTATATCCTAGCGGCTCTGGCGGCGGGGCTTTATGCCTTCTCCATTATCAAATATGGCAAGTCGCTAACGTCCTCTCGAAACTTGCGCTAAAAAAAAATTCAACCGTCGGGCAAAACGCTCGGCGGCTTTTTTAAATGCTTAATTGCAGGAATTGCAACCTGCGCCGCGAATTTGACTTCATAAAATTTTTTTGGAAAGGGATGAACTCTTATGGAAATGTTTTTAGGGTTCCTCGTCTTGCTCTGTTGCCTAGTCATAGGTGTAAGACACGGTGGCATCGGGCTTGCCGTCATAAGTGGGATTGGTTTGGTCGTGTATGTTTTTGTATTCGGGTACAAGCCGGGCACGCCGCCTATAGCTGTTATGCTGACGATTTTGGCGGTCGTCACTTGCGCGGGCTTCCTTCAGACTTCTGGCGGCTTAACCGTCATGCTCAAATACGCCGAAAAATTCTTAAGGAACAACCCGAAGCACATAACTATTTTTGCGCCGCTTACCACTTGGTTTTTAACCGTCCTTTGTGGGACTGGACATGTCGTTTATACGCTCCTGCCTATCATTTATGACATCGCGATAAAACAAAATATCCGCCCTGAACGCCCTATGGCGGTCTCATCGGTCGCCTCTCAAATGGGCATTTGCGCCTCGCCCGTGTCGGTCGCTATCGTCTCTATCGTTAGTTTCATGGCTACTGCCGGTTATAATTACACTCTCGCGCAGATTTTGGCGGTTTCCATTCCCGCTACTGGTTTGGGCGTCCTTTGCGCCGCTCTTTGGAGTTATCGCCGCGGTAAAGACCTCGACAAGGACGAACGCTTCCAAGAATTCATCAAAGACCCTGCTAACCGCGATTATGTCTACGGCGAAAGCGAATCCCTCCAGGGTAAAGAATTGCCTTCCAGCTTTTATCATGCCATGTACATTTTCTTCATCGGTATTGCCATCATCGCTATCTTGGGCAACTTCCCCGATTTGGTGCCCCACTTCCCTAACGCTAAGGGCGAAATGAAAGCTATTTCCGGCACTGATTTAATTCAGATGATTATGTTGGTCGTGGCGGCGATTATTCTGTTCGTCTGCAAAGTCAAGGCTAAGGACGTGGGCAATTCGCAGGTCTTCAAGTCTGGTATCGTCGCTCTCGTTAGTGTTTACGGTGTCGCGTGGATGGCGGGTACCTTCTTCAATGCTCATATGGCTTTCCTTAAAGATTTCCTCGGCAATGCCGTCGCTGAATATCCTTGGGCTTTTGCTATTATCGCCTTCCTGACTTCTAAGCTCGTCAATTCCCAAGCCGCCGCGATTGCTATCGTCTTCCCTATGGCTTTATCCGTCGGCATGAACCCCGTTATCATCATGAGCTTTATCAGCGCGTGCTACGGCTACTTCTTCCTGCCCACTTACCCTTCTGACCTCGCTTGTATTGGCTTCGACCGGTCGGGCACCACTCGCATTGGTAAATATATCTTGAATCACTCCTTCATGATTCCCGGACTTATCGGCGTCATTAGCGGCTGTTGCGTTGGCTTCGTCATGGCTCACATCGTTCTTTAATTCGTTGACTTGCCCGCCTTGCAAGCGGGCTTTTTTTGGAGGTGTTAAAAATGAAGAAACTTTTTCTAAGCGTAGTCACAGGTTCTCTGCTTTTGATGTCGAGCCTGCACGCTCAGGTTATGACTTACACTGGCTCCGACGAATATATCATGAGCGAGTTTGAGACCATTGACATTGCTAAGCAACGCGCCGAGCAAAAGGCTATCCGAAACGCCCAAGAGCAAGCCGGCGTCTATGTCGAATCAAATACCGAGGTCGTCAATATGATGGTCACCAAAGACGAGATTCGCACCTTGACTGCCGGTATCCTCAAAGTCACTGACGTGCAGTATCAGCTCACCCCCCTTGAGGGCGGCAAGTCTTTAATCGTCAAAGCTACCGTCAAGGCTGATATTGACTCCAACGAACTTGCTAATTATCTCAATCGACCCTTGACAGAACGTGCTGACCTTGTCGCGCAGAATTTGGAACTGCAAAAGGCTATCGCCGCCCAAGATGCTCAAATCGCCCAGCTTAAACGCCAACTGGCTGACAAGTCGCAGGACACTACAAACATTGCTGATAGATTCGCCGCCGAAGATAAAATCTTCCTTTCGAATCAGCAACTGACAGAAGCGGGTAAGCTTTACTATCAGGGCAACCTCAACGGCGCGGCTAATCATTGCACGCGAGCTATCGAGCTTAGTTCCAATAATGCAACGGCGTATTCAATTCGCGGCGCAATTTATTACAAGCTCAATGATTTCAACAGTGCGCTTGCCGATTTCAACAAGGCGATTGAATTCAATCACTCTGACTACAAAAATTTCTACAATCGCGGGTTGGCTTACATTAAGTTGAATGATTATTGGCGGGCGGCTCAAGACTTCAGTCAAGCAATTCAACTCAATCCCAACGACGCGGACAGCTGGCACAATCGCGGGCTTTGCCGTCAACGTCTGGGCGATATTTACGGAGCACAGGAGGACTTGAGGAAAGCACGGACTCTTAGCTAATACTCTTAAGCAGGTGAGAATCTTGTTAAACACATTGGCATTGGCGCGCCCGAAGAAGCGATTGTTCATCGGTTTGTTGTTGGCGTCGGAATTCTTCGTTGCGTTGGCTCTTTACGGGCTGTGGGTGATTTGTTGCCCAGGGCTTGAAAATATCTTTGAATACCTGCCGGCGATCGTCGG
>JAFQZB010000192.1 GCA_017406175.1 Selenomonadaceae bacterium
ACTTTTGAAGACTTAGCGAAGACTTTTGAAGACTTAGCGAAGACTTTTGAAGACCAAAGTCTTCACTATTTCTCACTCTATAAATGGCGTTATATCAATCTTTTAAGGCAAATTGTCAGACAACTTGAAGACTTTGAAGAGTTTCGGGAAATATTTTTACTCATATCACTTTTTTGGGATTACCTTTTTTTTTTTTTGCTCCGAACTCCAAAGTCTCCCAAAAGTCCTCAAAGTCTTCACTAAGGGCATTTTTTCGCGTCCTGACGCTATTTTTAGGTGAAGACTTTTGAATGCGAAAGTCTTCAAATGAGAATGATTCCCTTCAAAAGTCTTCACTTTGTGAAAGGCGTAACTTTGAGATTGGCGTTCTATCCCCAACTTTTCTTACTGTAACTCTCGGAAAGGGGGACAAGGGGGAAAACCATAGCCAAAATAGCGAAACTGTGCGCCAAAAAAAAAACGGGCGATAAGCCCAAAGTTGCGTGTAGTTGAGATTGCTAGTCTAGTCGGTGAAATTGTCACCGATAGTTTGTTGCTTGGGAGCGTTACGCCAGCCGATTCCATTGAATTTGTATATACCTCTTGTGTTGCTGTAACTAATACCTTCAATGCGTTTAATGGCGTCGACTAAAGCTCGGTCACGGTTACTGAATTGGCGCAAGCATTCTGTGGAATATTCTCTCTTCAAACGTTCTAAAAAAGCTTTGCGGGGAATGGAAAGATTCTGTCCGCGTTCGCAATGTTCGGCAATGAACTCGCCGATAAAGTCATTCTCGTGGAGGAAATCATGAGTAGCTTGTTTCATGGCGGAGGATTCAAGAAGTCCGTCGCGATACCAAAGAACAGCGGCGTCAACAATGAGAAAAAGAAAACCGCTTTGAGCATCAGGTTCGGCAAGCTTTTTCTTCAAATACGGGTCGCGCATCTTGCCGACAAAAGATTGGGTGAAGTCGATGTTCATGAGGCGGCGCAAAAGTCCAGGGTCGCGAGTATCGCTCAATTCAGGACGATAGTTGCCGGAAAGAATGGGCGAGAAGTGAGGTTCAATGTATATCTGCTCTTGGTGAAGTCTGCGAATAGGGATAAAGTCAGAGCCAGTAAGGTTTTTGTATTTAGCAACGTCAAGTCTGCCGCCTTGAGGTAATTCTTCAATGATAGCAATGCGACAAAATTCAAGAGGATTAAGTTCAGTAGTAGCAGCTCCGGCGTCTTGAACTTTGCCGGTATACAGTACAGCAGAAGGACGTAAAACTGTCCCGTAATCGCCAAAAAGAATTAGTAAAGTTCTGGTAAGAGTGCCTTTGCCGTTGCCGCCTGGTCCGTAGAGGAATAAAGCTTTTTCTTCAATGACTTCGCCAGTAGCAGCATAGCCAAGAAAGCGAACAAGAGCGGCGCGAGTCGCCTCATCGGGCAAAATGCTTGTTAAGAAACTGTCGACAATGGGATTGCGATAACCAGGGCGATAAATGACGGGAGATTGTTGAGTTATAAGATATTTGGGGTCGAGTGGATAAAGCTCGCCTGTTTGCAGATTAACAACGCCATTTTTAACGCAGAAAAGTTCGTTGTGGCGATTAAGGTCTTCAGCAGTAATGAGAATCGAATCGCAAGATTTGAGCAGGGTAATAGCGGAACCAATTTTCTTGGCGGATTGAAATTTATCGGCAAGGTCACGTTCAACTTTTGATTCGGAATTTTGAGCCATGGCGTCGGCAAGTTTACGAGCTAAAGGAGAAACGCAAGAATTTTTCTCGGAACCGTGGTGCCAGATTTGACCGTTGAAAATAAGCCAGTGTTCGGAATCGGTCAGCCATTTAATACGCTCATTGCAAAACCTTTCAAGGCGTCTGGCGAAGGCAAGGTCGGAAAGATTGCCGGAAAAGATAAAATCCCAATCTTCGTCGGTTAGCCCTGCGGTATCTTTCTTGCCAAGTTCAGCTTCAACGGCATTAAGTTCAGCGAGCGAATTGTCCAGAATATCTTGAAGGATCCCGCGCAGAACCTCGACGCCGAACTTTTGAAGAATGTCATTGGCGTCAATCTTGTTATCGCTAGACATGACAGCAGAGCCGGAAGCGCAAGCTAAATCATGGTTTGTAAAGTCTCTTGTCGGTTTGGAAAGAAACCGAACGACGCTTGGACATTTGATTTGCAGGAGTTCTTCGAGGAGTGTTTTTGCCGCCTTAGTTCCTGCGTCATCGGGGTCGAACAAGATGATTATTTGCGGGTACTTGTCCGTTTTGTTTAAAGCGTCAAGCAATAAATAACCTTCAGCACAGCCGCCAAGAGCTACGCAATTAAAACCTGCCAATTCGAGGCTCATGGCGTCGATATAACCTTCGACGACGAAAATAATCTCGTTTTGTAGCGAGTCGGAATTGAAAAGCTTTTTATGCCCGGCATGAACTTTTTCTTTAATGAAGGGACGAGCTTTAATATCGTAATTATTAACTTGGTCGGTCAGTCTCGCCAGATATGATGCTTCGCCTGAAGGAATAATCATACGTGAAGTTGGAGTTGACGGTTGATTGTGAGTGTCTCTGAGAGCGGGCGCAAACCAATCATTTATAAGGCGGCAACCGTGAGCGAGTAGGAATTCGAGTTCAAAGCCGCGCCATTTCTGGTCAGGTTGATATTTCATGAAAGTTTTAAGTGGCTCGTTGGACGCATTTAAGTCGGCTTGAATATTTTTTAGCTCTTTGGGGTCGAGAGGCGGAAGCTTGCGCGGCTTTCGTGACGAACTGCGGAAAGAAGAATGAAATACGAAATCCTCGTACTCAATGGGAATGTTAAAGTCCGCGCAGATTTTTTCAATGAGAGTAGGAAAGTCGCGACGGATTTCCAAACCGTAATGAAGAGCGCAC
>JAFQZB010000193.1 GCA_017406175.1 Selenomonadaceae bacterium
AACCGACTTCACGGACGGCGCGTATAAAAACTTCGACAAGTGCCAGAAGATTGCCGACGGCGTCTATTACATCTTCGCGCCCGGTCACACGAAAGGCAATGCAATCGTTATCGTCGAGGCGGGCGACAAGTTCTATCTGATTCATGGCGACGTAACTTATACCGACGAGGCTTTGCTTGAGAACAAATTATCCGTCGTGTTCGAGGATTTGCCTGCCGCCCGTGATACCTTGACGAGAGTCCGCACCTTTATCCAGAACAATCCGACCGTCTACCTGTCAACGCACACGCCCCTTGGCTATGAAAACCTCGACGCACAAAAAATAATGAGCCTCCCCGATGTCGAGGACGCTCACGCTGTCGAAGAAAAATCCGAGGCACCTAAGGCGACTGGTACTAAATGGGTCTGCTCGGTTTGCGGCTATGAACACTTCGGGGACGAACCGCCCGCAGTTTGTCCGCGTTGCAAGCAGCCTTCTACTGCGTTTAGGAAAGCTTGATTGATTCGTTCATAGAGCCGACGCGATAGCCTTGCAAGTCTAGCGTGACATAAGCGAAGCCTAACGACTTAAGCTTATCGACGATTGAGGCTCGCAACTCCATGAGCCGAGGGAAATCTTCGGGCGGGACTTCCAGACGCGCAAGCTTATCATGCACTCGCACCCGCAACTGATGAAAGCCCGCGTCCGATAAAAAATCTTCCGCCGCCTCGACCATTGCAAGCCGTTCAGTCGTTAGCGGCTCACCATAGACGAAACGCGACGCAAGGCACGCCATAGATGGCTTAGCCCACGTCGACAAGTTCAGTTCTTTAGATAGTTTGCGTATTTCCGCTTTGTAGAGTTCGACCTCTCGGAGCGGACTTCTTATTTTGAGTTCGACCAACGCCCGCGCCCCCGGTCTGTAGTCGTTCGCGTCGTCCATGTTCGAGCCTTCAATCAAAGTTCTACCTTCGGCTAGCCGCAAGAAGTTTTCAAACAGCGCACGCTTGCAAAGGTAGCATCGGTTAATCGGGTTATCCTTGACGCCAGCGACGTTCAACACGTCCGCTTTGAAGATGATTTGCTTAATGCCCTCGTCCGCGCAAAACTTTATCGCCGCGTCCAGTTCCCTGCGCGGGATAAAGCAACTCTCCGCCGTCAACGCAAGGACTTTATCGCCTAACACGTAATGCGCGACCTTTAGCAGTAAAGTTGAGTCGACGCCCCCCGAATACGCAACCGCCACACTTCCCAGCTCGCGAAGATTTTCTTTCAAGCTCTCTAGTTTGCTCATGTCCAAACCCGCCTTTACAAAATTTTTCCTTTCCATTAAACTTACGGCGTTATTCTATCACGGAGAAGAATTATGGACAAGATTACAATCATCGTACCCTGCTACAACGAGGCGGAAGTTATCGACCTGTTTTATCCGGCGGTTCAAGAGCACGTCGCGAAGATTGACGATTGCCGCTTCGATTATGTTTTCGTCAACGACGGTAGCCGCGACGAGACTTTGAACAAGCTAATGGCACTGTCCGCCGCTCATGACGACGTAACTTATATCAGCTTGTCGAGGAATTTTGGCAAAGAATCAGCGATGATGGCGGGCATTGACTACGCCACGGGCGACGCCGTAATTATCATGGACGCCGACTTGCAGCACCCGCCGCAGGTTATCGCCGAGATGATTAAATGGTGGCGGGCGGGCTATGATGATGTTTGCGGCAAGAGGATTGACCGGGCGGGCGAGACGTGGCTTAAAAGGAGCTGTGCTAATCTCTTCTACGCCGTCATGAAAAAGTTCAGCACGTCCTACGAAATGCAACGCGACGTCGGCGACTTCCGCTTGCTCGACAGAAGATGTATTGAGGCGTTAAAGCTCATGCGCGAGAACCAACGCTTCACTAAGGGCTTGTTTACGTGGGTGGGCTATCGCAAGAAGGAAATACCCTTTGAAGTCCAGCCGCGAGCCGCCGGGTCGACGACGTGGAATTACTTCGCGCTGTTCAATCTGGCGATGAAGGGCATGACTTCCTTCACGACCGCGCCGCTTAGGTTGATGACGTTCCTAGGCGTGATGATTTCGTTCGGGGCAATGGCTTATATGCTGTTCGTCCTGACGATGGCTTTGCTTTACGGCGACCCTGTGGCGGGCTACCCAACGCTTATGACGGTAATGCTTTTCCTCGGCGGCATACAAATTTTATCGCTGGGGATTATCGGCGAGTACTTAGGGCAAATCTTCCACGAGACTAAACGCCGACCAATTTACCTTGTCGACGAGATTGACGGCAAGCGCATGATTTATAAACCGCAACTTCAACCGATTGAACGCAATACGATTAAAGGAGACTGATTAACATGAACACGTTTAACATTTTGGCGGCGGACGGCATTGCCAACGAAGGTATCGAACTGCTTAGAAAAAATTTCTCCGTCGAAGTCCGCGATAAGATTTCGCATGAGGAGCTTTTGGAAGTCATTCCGAAGTTCGACGCTTTGATTGTCCGCAGTGCCTCTAAGGTTACGGCTGATGTATTGGAACGCGCCCAAAATCTTAAAATCATTGGGCGGGCAGGCGTCGGCGTGGATAATATCGACGTGCAAGCCGCCACCGAACGCGGGATTATCGTTATAAACTCGCCCGACGGCAATACTATCGCCGCCACCGAACATACCTTTGCCATGATGCTAGCCGTCAGCCGAAATATTCCCCAAGCCAATCAGACAATGCACACGGGCGGCTGGGATAGGAAAAAATTCCTCGGCGTGGAGCTAAGGAATAAAACGCTTGCGGTTATCGGGCTGGGCAAAATCGGGGCGGGCGTCGCTAAGCGTGCGCAATCCTTTGATATGAACGTTATCGCCTATGACCCGTTCATCAGTGCGGAGCGTGCAAAATCACTCGGCGTCACTCTCCTTGAGCTTGATGACCTCTTCCGCCGCGCAGACTTTATAACCGTCCACATGCCGCTGACCAATTCAACTCGCGATATGATTTCCCTTAAGCAAATGCGTATCATGAAACCGACCGTTCGACTGATTAACTGTGCACGCGGCGGAATCATCAACGAAGGCGACCTCGCGACGGCTTTGACGGAAAAGATTATCGCGGGCGCGGCTGTAGACGTATTCGAGAACGAACCTCTTGCCGAAGACTCGCCGCTTAGAACTCTTCCGAACATAATCTTGACGCCGCACCTAGGAGCCTCCACCGTTGAAGCTCAAATCGGAGTTAGCGTCGACGTTGCCAAAGGGATTATCGACGCGCTGAACAATCGCCCCGTAGCAACCGCCGTAAACCTGCCGCATATCCCAAGCCACGTTCTAGAGAAGCTCGCGCCTTATCTTGACCTAGGCGAACGTCTCGGCAGAACGATTACTGGCATGAGCAAGGAGCCAATATCAAGCGTGCAAGTCAAAGTCAACGGCAAGATTGCGGACATGAACTCAAGCCTTATCTCTACCGCCGTGCTTAAGGGTATGCTGACTGCCGCCCTTGATAACAACGTCAATCTCGTCAACGCGAACATTTTAGCGGCGGAGCGGGGCATTCACCTTTCCGAAATCAAATCAAGCATTGCCCGCGACTTTGCAAACCTCGTGACGGTCTCGGCGAATGGGAACATTGTAACTGGTACGCTTTTCGGCAATGAAGGTCGCATCGTCGAGATTAACGGCTTCCGCGTCGACGTAGATCCGCACGCCCGAATTTTAATCTGCCCGCATATCAATCGCCCTGGTGTCATTGGTTTAGTTGGAACGCTCCTTGCCAAACACAACGTGAATATTTCGGGCATGCAGGTTGGCAAAACCCCGATTGAGGGGACGAGCCTTATGGTTTTGACGGTCGATAATCCGATTGCTCAACGCGTCCTCGACGAGATGAAAGCCCTTGAGCCAATTTTTGACGTGACGCCCGTCGCTTACGATGATTAAGAAGAAATTTTTAATCGGGTTCGGGATTGCCTCGTTAGCGGTGCTGATGATTTTATTTCTAATCGGACTTACAGAGGACGACACCCCGCCGCTTGAGCCGACGCCGCCCGTCAAAAAAGTCAGCGTCTACGTGTCGGGGCAAGTCAAAAATATTTCCGTCGTGGAGCTGGAGGACAACGGCAACTTGCATTTAGTCGACGCCGTGAACAAAGCGGGCGGCTTAACTGACTTAGCGGACGCTGGAGCAATTAACCTAGCCGAGCCGCTCACCGACGGTCAGCATATTCACATTCCCACCAAAGAAATTTCATTGCAAGCCCAAAGTATCTCCGCCGCCGCCTCAAGCGACCTCGTGAACATAAACACCGCCGACGCCGAACAACTGGAGACGCTTAAAGGCATCGGACCTGCCCTTGCGCAAAGAATCATCGAATACCGCGAGCAAAACGGCGCGTTTAAGTCAATCGACGAGATTAAAAACGTTCGCGGCGTTGGTCAAAAGAAATTCGACGCCTTCAAAGATAAAATCACGATTTAAAATTTTCCTCCGCAACTCAAGCGGGGGCTTTTTTATTCCGCTGACCACTTAACCGCCAAATCTTTCATTATCTCCGCTATCACGTCGTGTTTTTGCTGATAGGTGTGCCCCGTCCGCTCAATGAAGATTAATTCGTTTGATTTTGCCGTCTGC
Organism: Selenomonadaceae bacterium; assembly: GCA_017406175.1. Classification (GTDB taxonomy): domain Bacteria; phylum Bacillota; class Negativicutes; order Selenomonadales; family Selenomonadaceae; genus Quinella. Next base: position 4,611 of record JAFQZB010000193.1, read on the forward strand.
ATGTGGTCGTTGATATTTTTCAAGAAGCCTGAAGGGTCGCCATCGGTGAAAGTATCGTATGTGCCGATAATCAATGCTCCGCTGTGCGTAATCTGCTCGACTTGGCTAAAATTGCCGCTTGCATTGTCCAAAATGCCACTCAACCAGTCGTGCGCCGTGTTCGCCGTGCAAGCAACCCAGCCCATAAAGTAAAACGGCAAAATCTTATCTCCTTGACAGTAGCGAACTAATTTTTCTATAAAATCTTTCTCGCCGTCGCTAACGCCGCTCATCATGTGCGTTAAATTCGCCGGACTCATCAAAATAAATCGTTCAACGCGCTTTTTATCGTGGTGCTTGGAAAGATAATAGATAACTTTGTTCGCGCCGAGCGAATGCCCCGCTAAAATCACGTGACGATAATTTTTCGCGGCGTAGTCAAGATAAGCGTCAATGTCTTCGTCGGTATAGGAAAATCTTTCGTTCCACGAGCCGATAATTTCTTTCTCGCCGGTCTTGGCGTTGTAGGTTTCAATCTCGCCGAATGCGTCGTTGGTCTGCGCGTAAATGAAATCAATTCCGTTCGCGCTTAGGGTGTCGCCTATGTTGTAATAGAAAGGATTGCTGTAAAAATTGCCGTGAATGCCCGTTATCGTGATGACAACCATGTCAGAATTCTTCGCGGGAAATAAAACGCCGTTTAAAACGGTTCCGCGCCGCGTTTCGACGTTCAAACTTTCCATTTATCTGCGCCTCCCGAAAATGCAACGGTGCGCGGGCGTACGATAACAAGCATTGCACGAAACGCACTTTGACACGTCACTTGAGCCGCTAAGAAATTTTTTTGGCAAATCTGGTTCACGGACGAGCGGACGCGATAAGGAAATCAATTCAATCTTGCTATCGTTCAAAAATTTTTCAATAACTTGACGACTGCGCCAGCCCCCAACGCAAATTATCGGAACGCTAACAACTTCCGTGAGCCGAGCCGCAAAGTTAGCAAAGTAGCCCTCGTTGACGCCCGCTTTTATGCCGCCGACCGATGTCCCGTTGCCGCTGACTTCGATTGAATCAATCCCAGCCGCCGCGAGCAACTTGCAAATTAAAAGGCTCTCCGTTTCCTCAAGTCCGCTGCTTGTGAAATCGCTTGAGTTGATTTTTATCGTCACGTGCAGTCTTGGAGCTGAAGTTTTTATTCCGTTCAGAATGTCTAGCAAAATTTTTGCACGATTAGCAGTTGAGCCGCCGAATTCGTCCGTCCTGTGATTGATAAGCGGGCTGATAAATCTGCTGAGGAAGAAAAAGTGCGCTGCGTGAATCTGTACGCCGTCAAAGCCGCAAAGTTCAGCACGAATCGCCGCGTCGACGAACATTTTTATAATCTCGCGGACGTTTTCGGTTGATAGATTGTTTTCGCTGACCTCGACGAAATTTTTATCATAGAACGCGCCCAAAGCTAGTTGACTAATCGCCGCGCAGTCTTCCGCGTGAATAATCTCGACGAGCTTTTTATACTGCGGAATCAATTTGTTATCGGAAAGTCTCATCATGCCGCCGAAGTAAAAATCATTGGTCGCCACGCTCGTAAAGCCCGTGATAATCGTTCCGACGCCGCCTTTAGCCAGTTCGCGATAAATTTCGTAAGTGTCATCGCCGATTGAGCCATCAAGGGCGGCAATGCCTTCACACGTCGCCGAACGCACCAGACGATTTTTTACACGCAGATTATTTAACTCGACCGCCTCAAAAATATTTTTCATGCTAAGCCCTCCAAACTTTTTTCTATGAACCAACCGTGCGGAACGTTAATTATCCTTACTTCGCCCGAATCTACGAGCGGCGATATAAAATTTCTGATTTGAGCCGTGTCATCGAAGTCGAACGCCTCGCGCAATTCAATACTCGAAATCAGGGGATGGATTTTCAATAATTTTTGCAAGGTCTCGATATTTTTTTGCGGAGGAACGGTTTTAATTTCCCCGCCGCTCAATTCGTCAATGATTTGATTAAAAGTTTCGTAGCCGATTAGGTTTTGAACCAACGCGCCTTGCGACTTGTATTGAATCATATAACTTGGCAAAGAATGAATGCCGAGCCGCTGACAGGTTTGCAAGTCGGATTGTAAATTTTTCTCCGCCGAGCCGTCGTTGTAGTGCGCGAGGAATTTTTTCACGTCCAAGCCGGTCTTTATGACGACCTTCAAAAGTTCTTGCAGTCTGGTCGTCGGGCGGCAATCAACAATCGTAGCGTAGCGCAATCTGTACAAAAATTCATCGGCTTTAGCGGCGTCGACGAGTTGCGCGGCTTTATAAGCAAGATTCAGCGGCTTAGATGAAGTTTCAGCCGTCGAAAACAATTCAAAGCCTGTCATGTTGATTGGCAGACCGCCGAGAGCTTCCTCCGCGAGATAAATTTCAGCGAGCCGAGCGTTATACTTCTTAATCGCAACCGCCTTGCCGAGTTTCAAATCGTCGGGGTCAACGAGTTCATACACATCGCGAACTAAAAGGCTCATTACGTAATGAAAATCTATCCTGCCGGCAAAATGCGTTTCGAGCTTGCGGAAAATCGGCTCGCACTCATAAGACAAGCCCATCATCGGGTCGGTGAACGTCACGAGAGAAATTTTATCGTCCAAGCTAATTCATCTCCTATCGAAATAAACGCTACCGACGCTCCATGCGGCAATATCATTGAACTTTATGTAGATATTCATCGGCGGAACGTTCAGCACTTCGACGAAGATTTTAGTAATGGCGGCGGAAAAATTTTCGTAGCCGAGATGATTTTCGTTGCCGAAAACGCTGACTTCAATGTAAGCAATCGCCTCGTCGTTTTTGCCGCGTAGATAGAACCTGCAATCAGATTCAAAGCCCGCGAGCAAATATTTTTCGCTCAAGCCGGGCAGAAGTTCAATCGCCTTGCCGAGCCGCGTCTTTAATTTGATTTCCTGCGCCGCGTTGATTGGTATGTTGACCTTCGATATGATAAATGGCATTTGCATTCGCCTCCAAAAGATTGACTGCGTGAAGTATAATCGTAAGGAAAATTTTTGACGAGAACGCAGAATAAACTGCCCGTCTGGAGGTTGAGCCATGAACGAGAAAAGCTATCCGATTGATGCGACGCTAAGTGATGTCGTCAATAAAAAATGCCCGATACTCTGTGCAATGGACGTTATCGGGTCGAAATGGAAGTTGCCGCTCGTGTGGTATCTGCACGAAAAAGACGCTACCCGATTCAACGAACTCAAGCGGCGCATACCGGGCATAACGCACTTTATGCTGACAAAATCATTGCGGGAGCTGGAAGCGGACGGGCTTGTTGTGCGTCGAGAAATAATTTCGGAGCCGCCAAAGGTCGTGGAGTATTCATTGACGGCTTTTGGCAAGGAATTAATCCCCGCACTCAATGAGCTTTACGCTTGGGGGCAAAAGATTTTGGACAAGGACGGCTAAGCAATAAAAAAATCCTCTCAACCTTCGTGGTCGGGAGGATTTCTCTTATCCCATTGATTTAATCTTGTCCTCGACGAAACTGACGGGGATTTTTTCTAGGCAATCTTCTTTCTTTGGACAGAAACGTTTCCAACAGCCCTTGCAAGGTCGCTCAACTTCGATAGCGTGTTCAAGTTGTCCAAAAGGTCCGTTGCGTTCGACGTTCGTCGGTCCCATAAGCATAATCGTCCGCACACCCAGAGCCGCGCCCATATGAACAGGCCCTGTATCGCCGCCGATGACAAGTCGCGAACTCCTGATGACGTGCGCAAGCTGCGGGATATTCGTGCGGTTGATTAGGTTAATCGGCGGGATTTCCATTTTGGATTCAATTTCCTTAGCGCGCATCTCGTCTAGGTCGCCACTGCCGACAAGCACTGGAATAACCGCCAGCTGATAGAACCAGTCGCCCAAAGTCGCAAAGTTATCCGTCGGCCAACGTTTATTAGGCCAATTCGCTCCAACTGCAAATATGACGTAAGGATTGCCCTCGCGAATGCCAGCATGCTCCATAATCGCCCGCGCCTTTTCCGACTGTTCGACGGGAACTTGAATCGGAAAACGAACTTCATTGACGACGCAACCGACTGCCCGCGCCGTATCGAGGTAGCGTTCGACGATGTGCCCTTCAGCGTTCTCGCCGACGACGGGTTTTGAAATCTTATCGCTAAGCTCGCGCATGTTGCAGATACCCAGCTTGATATTCGACTTGGCAAAGAAGGCTATCGCCGCCGATTTGAACAGCCCTTGCAAGTCAAGTACCGCGTCATAGCTCTGTTCCTGCAGTTCGTGTTTGAACGGGAAAAATTCCTTCATGAAACCTTTGAGCGTGCGGAAATTCTTTTTGTTGAACAGGATTATCTTATCAACGCACGGATTCATTTCGAGCAAAGGCAACGACGGCGGCTCCACGACCCATGTAACCTTTGCCTCTGGAAAAGTTTCCTTTATGGCGTAGCTGACGGGCAGGGCGTGAATCACGTCGCCCATCGCGCTAAGCTTGACGATTAATACGTTCTTTAAGTCTTCGTTCATGATTTAACCTCTAAAATCTTTCCAATAATATTTGTTGTCGACCTGCCCGCAACCAGATTAATTAGCTCGACGCGCCCGCCGTAACTTTGAACAATCGCGGCTTCGGGCAACGTCTCCAAAGTGTAATCGCCGCCCTTAACGTAGACAGCGGGCTTGACTTCGGCTATTAAAGCCTCAGCAGTCTGTTCGCCGAAGAATATCACGTGGTCGACTGCCTTAAGCCCCAATAAAACTTCTGCGCGGTCGTCTTGGGTGTTAATCGGTCTGTTCGCGCCCTTGAGACGGCGGACGGATTCATCAGTATTCAAGCCGACAATCAGCACGTCGCCGAAACTCTTAGCCGTCGTCAGGTAGCGGACGTGCCCCGCGTGAAGAATATCAAAGCAACCGTTCGTAAAGACGATTTGCTTGCCGCGCTGCCTCAAGCCCTCGCAAAAGCTCTCGGCGTCCTTTCTGTCAATCAACATTATCTTGCCCTCTCAAGAGTCGCTATAAGTTCCGTCGCGCTGACTGTGCTGGTTCCGAGCTTACGAACGGCAATGCCCGCCGCGAAATTTGCAATCTTAGCCGCCACTGCCGGTTGAGCACCCGCCGTCAAAGCCAGAAGGAACGCCGCAACGCAAGTATCGCCCGCGCCCGACACGTCGTAAACTTCGCTCATGTCGCTAACGGGGATATGATGAGCCGCGCCGTTGCGTTCAAACAAACTCATGCCCATTTCGCCACGAGTAATCAGCACGCCATCGACGTTCAACTTAGTCAAAAGCTTTGTGCCTGCGCCGATTAAATCCGTCACGTCATTTAGCGGATAGCCGACGAACGTCCCCAGCTCCGAATCATTCTGCTTGACGTAGCCGACGCCCTCGAACGCCCCGATATTGTAGCGCGAATCGACGATGCTAGGAATCTTCTTCTTGCCGGCGTAGCGGGTAATCAACTTGCGGGCATTTTGGGTTATCGTGCCGGAGCCGTAATCGCTCATGATAATCCCGTCGACCTTCGGCAAAATCTTATCAATCTTAGCAATCAGTTCGGCTTCGACCTTCTTTGACAACGGCTCTTTGCTCTCCTCGTCAATGCGGACGATTTGTTGACTGACCGTCGCTCGCCCGCCCGCAATGATTCTGGTTTTGGCAATCGTCGGACGTGACTTATCGCGGACAAGCCCTTCAATGTGAACGTCGAGTTCCTTAAAAATATTTCGCAAGCTCTCCGCGTGCATGTCGTCGCCGATAACCCCGACGGCATAAACCTCCGCGCCGAGCGTCGCCGCATTGGTAACGACATTAGCCGCCCCGCCCGCAACGACCTTTTCGCCAGCCTTCTCCAAAATCAAAACGGGAGCCTCGCGGGATATGCGGGAAATGCGCCCGTCAACGTAGACATCAGCGACAATATCGCCGATAACCAAAACTTTCTTGCCGCTCATCTTGTTCGTAATGCTTATGAGTTCCTGCAACGCGCTGACCTCCTCAAGTCAAGCTGATAAACTGCGGGACAATATCTGCAAACGAGCCGTCGGGCATACGGAAGCCGCCGGGAATCGTGCCGAGCTCTTTAAAGCCGAGCCGCTGATATAAATGGCGGGCGTGAATGTTCGACGCGACGACCGCATTAAACTGCAGAATTCTAAAGCCGAGTTCCCTAGCCTTAGCAATGCAATCCTTAACGATAACTTCGCCGATATGCCGCCCGCGAACGTCCGCCCGAACCGCGTAGCTTGCGTTTGAAATGTGCCCGCACCGCCCGACGTTATTTGGATGGAGAATGTACAACGCTAAGACCTCGCCGCCCTCGACAGCCAAGCCCGTGAACGATTGCGCCCTAAAGAATTCGTCGCCCGTTATCTCGTCTAGTTCGTCCTCTTGCGGAAAGGCAATGCCCTCGCGAACGACCTCATTCCAAATCTTTATCGCCGCGCCGACGAACTTTTTATCATAGGGAATAACTTCTATCATCAATCTCCCTGCCTTCTGAGATAAATTTTACTCTTCAACTTGCGGTGTTCGCGTCCGTAGAAAAAGTTTTCGGCAAGTGATTCGAGCTGCCCCTTTGGCACTTCGCCGACGAGTTCCCATTTGCCCGCCGCATTGCTTAGGAAACTCTTCTCAAAATCGACGCTGACGACCGCCACAATCTTTTTATCGGCGGGTAGCTCGTCAAACAGCATGAACGGCATAACGTTTTTGCTCGTCCACGTGAGCGGCTTTGGCTTAACCAACTCGAAATTCTGCTTTGTCTCCAGCCGATAAATTTTCGCGCCCGTGTAGAAGACCAAAGACCCCCAATACTCTTTGCCGTGGCTTACGACGCAAGTTTTATCGTCGATTAGCGGAGAGATTATTTGAGCCTCACGGCGTGCGGAGTTGTCCTCGGTGACGGGCAAGGCAACTAAGCAAAACAACAGCGGATAGAGTATCAGCGACGCGCCCGCCATACCGATAAAGATTCTCCAGCGATTGACGAAATACCGTGCCACGAATATTGCGATTGGAATCATCGCGGGCAGGGTGTAGGTTATGTATTTCGTCGCGCACAGCTGGAAGAAGATTATAACCGTCGCCGCCCACACGATTAAAAATCTCTCGTGCGGCTCGAAGGTCGGCAAGCGTCCTTCCTCAATGAAAAGCTCGGCTCTGCGGAAAAATTTTTTCACGGCGGCTGGGATTAACGGCACTGACCACGGCACGAACCCTACAACTGAAATCAGCGTGTAGTAGTACCAGACGTCAGTTTTAGGATATTCCGAGACCGTCGCCCTCAAGAAGTTGTGCACGCCCAAAAAGTTTTCAAGGAACGTCGCGCCGTGCAGAAAAGTCATCGGCAGGTACCAGACGGACATAATTGCAATCAGCACAAAAAAATTCTTCGGGCGGAAGAGCTTTAGCAAGTGTCGTAAGTCGCCCTGCCACACGAGGAAGATTAAAATTATGAGACCAGGCAAGAAAAATCCAATAGGACCTTTGGTTAGGACTGCCACGCCCGATGCCGCGAACGAGATTAGATAGAGCTTGGGACGGTTTGCGCGGTAGCCGAGGAAGAAAGTTATCAGCGTCAGCGAGAACATTACAAGGAGCGTCATATCGGTTATCACGGCGTGCGCCAGGTACCAATACTCCAAAGAGGTCGCAAGCAGGACAGCCGCCGCCAATCCGATTTTTTTGTTGTAAAGCTTCGCGCCGAAAAAATACGTCAGGAACAATCCGCCCGTCGCGAAGACTGCCGGAAAGAACCTAGACGCAAACTCATTGACACCGAAGACTTTATAAGCAACGAGCAGTTCCCAATAGAACATTATCGGCTTGTCGAACCAAAAATCTCCGTAAATGCGTGGACTGAGCCAATCGCCCGCCGAGAGCATTTCCTTTGCCGTAAGCGTGTAGACGGATTCGGTTGGGTCGGTTATCGGCGCGAGCCAGCCGCCTAAGAAGAATAAGATTAACGAAACGATGAGTAGAAAAATATAATTTACCACGGCACAAACTCCCAATGAACTTCTAGTTTACGACGTTTGCCGCGCCAACGAAGAACCGCCTGCGAACAATGCAAATCGTGATACCAATAATAATCCACGTCCTCGACTGTGTGCTTATCGGCATTCCACTTAACACCGACTACCACTCTATCTTTGGGCGTAATCCAATAACTCACGCCCGCTTGAAACTTTCGCGAATAATCATCTACGTCGTAGTCGAAAAGCGAATTCGTCGAGTTGTTCTTGTCGTAGGAAAAGCCCACATAAGTCGCAAGCCGCTCGTTAAACTCTCTGCCGAGCAAAATATTGTAATTGGAGCCCTTAACCGTCGTTTTGCCGTTCCGAACGTTCTTAGCGTCGTCTTTAGTGATTTTATAGCCCGCGTCCATGAGGAGCAAAAATCCGCCAATGTTAATCGGGTCGTGGTACAACTTAAGCTCGTATTCCTGGTGCGTGCTGGCTACAGCGTTTTGCCGCCAATGCCCGAACTCGCCCTCCACTTTGTAACTTATAGGCGAAGTGCCGATATGCCGCCCATACCAAATATCAAGCGACGGCTCCTTTTGAATCCAACGGGCGTCGCTATCGTCGTAGAAGCCGTACTTCACGCAGGCATTAAGCTCACGATTATTGTAGAAAAGCTCCGCCCTACTACGAATGCCCTTCTTAGTCTCGATATGCGCACCGATTAACAAATCCCAATGCTTGCCGAGGGGAATCTCGAAGTTGTCTTCAATGTATGCGCCATGGTCGCTGTTGTAGCCGACACGCGGGAAATAATTCTTCCCCTTCTCCTCCATGCTCCGTTCTTCATAATCCTTGGTGCCGACGATTTTATTTTTAATCCAGAACTTGACGTTGTACATGCGGATAACCTGTTCGGGCCAAATCTCCATTCTATCTGCGCTCAGGTGGTAATCTGGAGACTTCGCGCCGCATTTGGTCTGCGTGCCGTCATAAACAACAATGTGGTCGGGGTAGAACTCAAACCGCTTGCCCGTCAGATAGTATTCGCCCGCCTTGCCGTTAGCCTCGCCCATAGTGCCGGTTTTCGTGCCGTAGTTGTAAACGGTCTTATAGCCGTCGAGAGTGACACGCGGCGCACCGTCCGTCAGCTGCAGGACATGCGCTCTATCGTCCACGCGAACGACTTGTTCCTTGACGTTGCCTTTTGCCTCCGCGCTTTGAAAGCGATAGCCCTCAAGCTGAATAATATCAACCTTGCCCGTCGCGATGAACTCGCCGCTACCCGAATAATAAACCATGTCATCGCCCTCGAAGACGGCGGGAACTTGGTCGCCTTCCTTTTGCGCGTGCGGCAGGCGTTCCTTAGCCTCGGCAATATCGGCAAGTAATTTCTCTTGTTCTTCAGTCAGTCGCTGTTCGCGAGCCTCGCGCCGCCGATTTTCTATGTAGTCAAAAAGCTCTGTGCCCGTATCGGATTTCGCCTCGTAGACCGCCTCCGCCGTCGAAGTCACGAACAGCGCAGCACATACGACGCCTAAAAATTTTTTCATCATTAGTCCTCGTCTATAATTTCTATGATTTCTCCGTCGTAACCGTCAGGGGTCTTGCCCTCGTCGGGGCGCGGTGCCACGTTTGGTTCAGCAGTCGGTGCAGGTTTTGACGGTTCAGGGTCGACTTGCACAATCACTTCTTCCGGCTCACTCGGCGGCGTCGCTATTTGTTCGTCAGGTGTAAGCGTCCCTGGCTCGTCAGGCGCGGGAGTTGTCGGTTCGACGGGCGCAGGAGTTCTCATCTCGTCGGGGGCAGGCGTTCTTGTCTCGTCAGGAGTAAGATTGCTTGCCTCATCGGGGAGAAGGGCTGAAACCCCGCTACCCGCCGTTTTGACGCCGTAAACAACAATCGGCGTTTTAATCTGAAGGTAAAGCTCCACGCCCGCTGGCAAGTCGATATTCTTGCCGCGAACTAGGACTTCTTCAATCGCTTTGTTCTTGCCCGAAAAGGTTTGCCCTAACAAGCTCAGCCCGCGCCCCATTGAAGCCGCAGTCATGGCGTCGATTGCCTCAACGCCCGTGTAAGTGTTGACGTTCTGCCCGTCAATCGCCTTCAACGTGTGGAAGTCCGCCTCAATCTTGCCGTTGCTGAAAATATTTTTGGCGCGATGAACACTCGTAACGACTCCTTCGCCCGGCAAGCCCCTAGCAAAGACAAGCCCGCCGTCAACGAAAACATCTTCGGCAACTTTAATGGGAATGGTGTCGCCCTCCTGCAAAGTCTTTGACCCAACGGGGACGGTCGTCACGACCTTTATCAAAGTGTTTTCGGGAAGAGGAATCAGGGTTATCGGCAAAATCTCCTGACCGTATGACGCCTTAGCTAGTTCACGAATCCTATCGTTGAAACTGCCCTCCGACATTTTGCCTAGGATAGCATTTTCCAAAGTCGCCAGCCGCTTATCAATGCCGCCGCTTTCCACCTCGTGATTGAAATTCCATTCCAGCGCGTTAATCTTCGCCAAAACGCCCGGTCCAACGTCGTTGTTGTAAAGAATATCGTAAATGGCATCTATTCGGGCGTTCATGTTGCCGTTCATGTTCTGCCCGCTGTAGTTCTTCTCCAAGCGGCTAATCCTGTCTAGGATTGCGCCGCTCTGCTCGGAGCCATAAGTATCAGTTTCAATCCTTACGAGCTTTTCATTGGCAGATTCCTCCGCCGCAAAGACCGACGCGGAAAAAATCATCGACGCCGCCAATGCCCCGCAAAATAGTTTCTTCCAACTCATTACAATTCCCTCCGCGATTTTTTTTCGATTATAGCAGGTATCAACTGTTTTCTGCAACGCCTTGAAAAATTTCTTGCCACGTTATAGAATCACGAAAAAATTTTTAAGGAGCATGAACATGATTGAAATCGGAGTCGGACTAGTCGCGGGGCTGTTGATAATCCTCGCGCTTAAATTTTTTATCGAGTTGCCCTTCAAGATAATTTGGAACAGCATAATCGGCGCGGCGATTCTCTACCTCGTCAACCTAACGGGAATCCTCACGATAAAGATAACCTTCATTCACGCGCTGATTGTCGGGGTCTTCGGCGTGCCTGGCTTAATCTTGCTGGCTATCTATTTGAACTTCATAAAGTAAACTTGACAGCGCAAAGCGTTTTTATTACAATCGCCGGCGTATGACGGGTTGCCGATGTTTCCATTAGCCCCGGACAAAAGCGAACTACGTCGTGCGGTCAAATAAAAATCAGTCATGGAGGAAAATCATGAAAGATACGTACATGGCAAAGGCGGGCGACGTTGAGAAGAAATGGTACATCGTCGACGCCGAAGGAAAAACCGTCGGTCGTATGGCGGCAGAGATTGCGAAGGTTCTTCGCGGCAAAAATAAACCAGTGTTTACGCCTCACGTCGATACGGGCGATTATGTTATCGTCATCAATGCAGCTAAGGTCGTCTTCACCGGCAAGAAGTTGCGCAAGAAGGTTTATTTCCACCACAGCGGCTACCTCGGCGGCGGCAAATATGCTACTGCTGGCGAGTGGATGCAAAAATTCCCCGAACGCGTCATTGAACACGCCGTTAAGGGCATGTTGCCGAAGAATAAACTCGGCGCGGATTTGTTTAGAAAACTTCACGTCTTCGCGGGCGACAAGCACCCCTACGCCGCCCAGAAGCCCGAAGAACTTAAAATTGAAACGCGCTAAGGAGAGATAAGATTATGGCACAAGTAAGCTACTATGGCACCGGTCGCCGCAAAAGTTCAGTGGCTCGCGTTCGTCTCGTTCCGGGCGACGGCAAAGTCACCATTAACAATCGCGCAATGGAAGAATACTTCGGCTTGAAGACTTTGGAGCTGATTGTTCGTCAGCCGCTCGTCCTCACCGAAATGAATGATAAATACGACGTGATTGCCAACGTCAAAGGCGGCGGCACCACCGGTCAGGCAGGCGCGATTCGTCACGGCATCACTCGCGCATTAATGGAACTCGATGCCGACCTGCGTCCCGCACTCAAAAGGGCTGGTTTCGTCACCCGCGACCCTCGCGAAAAGGAACGCCGCAAATATGGTCTCAAAAAGGCTCGCAAGGCGTCCCAGTTCTCGAAACGTTAATATCAATCTTGCAACAAAAAAACTCCCGTCGACTTCGGCAGGAGTTTTTTCTTGTCTAAAGTTCGTTCTCCGATAAATCGAACTTGCGACGCTCAAGATAATCCATGAGCCGCAAATCTTTTTCCGGATTGAAGTTCACATCGTAATAATCAGCGGCATTTCCCGGCGTGTAATCGTAGGCAAGCCGCTCGAAGTGCTTTTTATCAACGTCGAAGTCCAAATTCTTCCGCATAACCTTGCCAAGCCGTTCAGCGTCGGGAATCAGATAGCTTACCTCGTCAATATATTGCAACCAACCTGGCACCACGCCCGTTTTAACATTTTTTTTGGCTTCCGCGCTTTTTAAGGAGCCTGCCGCCGCTAACATCTTCCCTGAACTTAAATCCGTGTCAATCGCCTTAACTGCAACCGTCAAAAGCTCCGGAATTTTAATTAACATGCTCGGTTCAGTTAATTTGTCCGCGCAAGCCCGCATAAATGCTTGTTGACGCCTTACACGACCTACATCGCCCTCAGAATCGCGAAATCTTACAAATTCTATCGCCGTTTGCCCGTCCAAGTGCTGAAGTCCTTGCTTTAAATCGATATAAAGCCCGCCGTCGTCGTCCCAGGGGTCTTCGTAGTGCATATCGCGTTCAACATAAATATCCACGCCGCCCATCGCGTCAATTACCTCCGCAAATCGCGATTTATTTATCGCAACGTAGTAATCAACGTCGATTCCGAGAAATTCTTCCACAGTTTCACGCGTCAACTTAGTTCCGCCATACGCATAAGCCGCATTTATCTTTTGGTAGCCGTGTTTTTCGATATAAACCATTGTATCGCGCGGAATTGTCAGCAACGACGCCTTATCCGCCGATAAATTTAATATCATCAGCGTATCTGACCGCCCAACATCGTCTTTGCGCTCGTCCACGCCCATTATCATTATCGTTGTTGGCTCGTTGAACGTCGGCAACACCTTTTCCGGCGCAATTTTCTCCGTTATGTCGTCTTTTATCCGTGTGAAGTCCGAATTAAAGCCCAAATGCGCTAGCGACCCCACGATTATCAAAGAACAAAGTATAAATGACCAAAATAATTTCCGATTGCGCATTTTGCTTAAGAATCTCTTCCTTTTTTCCTCCAAACGTTCGCGCATGTCCTCACCTCCTTAGCTAAAATCTAAGGGAAGTCTTAAACTTTGTCAAGTCTATGTCCGTTTTTATTTCGGGATGCTTGCGAAGGAAATTTTGCTCGTCCTCGAGCGCGGCGACGAAATTTATCAGCCGTCCGACCTTTACATAGCATTTCCGAACGATTTTATCAATGTGCGGGTCGTTAATCGTCAAACATGCCTTTGATACGACCGGTTCTTTGCCGCGATTGGCTATAAAATTCAAATGTAACTCGACTTGCGGCTCATCTTCGCCCGAATTGTAGTAAACGCCTAAATTTTGGTCTGCGTACGGATTCAAAACGTTAAAAAGCACGTCCATTAGCATTGATAAATCCATTTTCTTTGGATTGAATTCAATTTCGACGCTATCAACGCCTTCTAACGTCTGCAATTCGTGATTTACGTAGCTGTGAACGTTCCGCGCAGATAATTTCCCGATTAAAACGCTCACGACGCCTGGAATATCAGTAAAAATCTCCTGCAATTCGTCAACATTGCCACCGCTGAAGTAAATTTTCTTAGTGTACATGCTTTAAGTCTCCTTATAGAAAAAATTTGACTACAACCGCCGGATTTTTAAAATGTGGTACTCCCATTCTGGTTTTATCGGAACTTTTCTATCTCGCCACTCGCAAGACGACGTAAAATATTTTTCGGGAATATTGGGAACCCAGCCATTAAAAGCTTTATTCCATATTGCTCGTATTATCTCATACTTTCCTTTGTTAAGATTAATTAACTTGGGAAAAATCTCGAATTTGACGCCCTTATAGCCCTTTTGGCGAAGATTTGCTATATCGGCGTGCGCTGTTTGCCAAGTTATGTACTTTTTTTCCTCGGCGGAAGCATAAGCGGGATATACTGGCTGAGTTTTGCGCGGAAATAATTCTACCGTAAACGATTTGAAATCCCAGCGTCCGTAATCATTCATTTGTCCGTTGACTGTGAGCACATCAATCCATTTGCCCTTTGTTTTAATAGATTTTACAACGTCTCGCGTAATAAATACCGCCGCCGACTCGCCGTGTTGAATGTAGCTTATGTATTCGGCATCGTATTTGATTTTTTCCTTAGTGTCCAAGTTCAATCCTCCCCATTTCCGAAAAATAATTTGAATCGTGCGTGATGATTATTAACGTGCGATTTTTTGTCGCCTCAATCAACTTTGAAATCAGTTTATCGGCAAGATTTTTATCAAGCCCCGCCGTCGGCTCGTCTAAAATCAAAATTTCTGCGTCCTTAGCCATTGCCAACGCCACTTGCAAGCGATTTCGTTCGCCGCCCGATAAATTTTCGCCGTCCTCGCCTATCGGAGCGTTAATATCAAAATTTTCAAGTTCGCAAGTCCTCATCGCCGATAAAATTTCCTCGTCAGTAATATTTTCATGGAGCATTTTAAAATTATCCCGAATCGACGCCGAAAAAATGTAATTCGTGAACGTCGCCGCCGAAATCGTGCCATTAATCGCAATCGTGCCTCTATCCGGCTCAAAAAGTTTCATCAGCAAGTAAAGCAACGTCGTTTTACCCGCGCCACTCTCCCCGACAAGCGCAATTTTCTCGCCGCGTTCAATCGTCAAACTGAAATCGTCAAAAATAGGTTTGTCGTAGCCGAAACTCAAATTTTTAATCTCAACAGCTTTATCAGTCTTATAAATCTGCGCGGCTGACATTTTTTTATTGTCAAGGAGCTTAACGGCACGAATTTTTTTCAAAGTTCGTATCGCCGACGGGATTTGAGCAAAAATTTCTAGCGTCGCCAAAAAAATCAGCGTCCAAACTGTCAACGCGATTGTATCAGCTACCGCCGCGACTTTCAACAGCATAAAAAAGAATCCTGCCGCGTTCAAAACCCTAAATCCCGTGTCGAAATTGATTTGCCGCGCAGTTAGCTTGAAATTTTCCGCGCCAAAGTCTTTTGCGGCTTGATTTAGGCGTTTAATCGCGGGCGCAGTGCCAAATATTTTAAGTTCGTCGCGTCCGTCATTGAAATCTAAAATTTTTTCGCGGTAATCGGAATCATCAGCGGCTTTAAGCGCAATCGGTATCAAATTTATAAAAAAAAGCGCGGGCAATATCATCGCAAACCATTTCAGCGGCTCGAATAGGAAAAATGTTAGCAAAATCGTGATGATTGCGGCGGTTGATAGCGGCAAAACGACTCGCGGCAGGAAATCTTTAAGCAAATCGGCTGAAACGGTTAAATTGTGTAGTAAATCGCCTTCGTGAGAGCATCCAGACTTGAGCGGAAGGATTTTTGCGGCGTTGAGGAAGATTTTTCGCCGTAAATCGTCGAGGAGGTTGAAAATTACCTTGTGCGAGATGAATCTATCGGCATAACGGAGGGCGGCGCGTGAAATTCCAGCCGTTCGGACTAAAGTAATGCCGATTGAGAGCTTGGAAAGGGGCAGATGCAGTGCTGCGGAGGCAATTAGCCACGCTGAAGCCGCCATTAACAGAATTTCGGCGAGTGCGGCGGCTAAATTCGCTACGATAGCGGGCAAAAAGCGTTTGAAGTCCATAAAATCACCTTCCGAGCGAAAAATTAGCCGCGAGAGTAAAATTTCCTGCCAAAAGTGATTTTAGAGCTGTGAAACGGATTTCAGAGCGTTGAAAGTGATTTTGAGCCGTTGAAACTGCTTTTGAAGCTTTGAAACTGCTTTTGAGTCTTGAAAACTGTTTTGGAGGCGATTTTGAGGTTCAAAACGGAAAATCCAGAATATCGGATTTTTCAAAATGGTAAATGGCGTCGTGACGCGAAATAGCTAAAAAAGCCCCTGCTGAGGGCTTGAGATAGGCTGAAAAATCCAGCATACAGGATTTTTATCCGAAATACCGGATTTTTCCACTTCGATTGACGGCAGAAAATTTTTTTGCTAAAATCTGTAACGAAATCGGAATCCTAACGTATAAGTGATAGAAAACAAATTGGAGGTTGATATTATGACTGAC
>JAFQZB010000194.1 GCA_017406175.1 Selenomonadaceae bacterium
ACGATAACTTTGCCCGCCTTGTCGATGATAGCGGCTTCGTGAAAACGTTTGGCGATGTCTATTCCAACAATGTACATACATAACACCCTTTCGGACACTCTGACTTTTGCGGCTCAAAACCTGTTCAGCGATGAGAAGACAGAACTTCAGCCGGCTCATTATTGAAAATCCGCAGGTCAGAGTCTTCATTCTTAATGAAGTGGACTTAAACCACATGGAGGCAAAAGAAGAATTCTGTCCACTTGGATTTTACCAAAACTCTTTCGAGTTTCAATTCACTTTTATGAACGCGGGCAGCTTGAACAAAGAGCCCGCAAACAGTCTTGTAATTCTCAAATATGCAACGGAGAGGGAGCGAGAGCAATACGAAAAAGAAATTCGGTCGATGAAGTCCATTTTTGACGGAATAGTTTAATGGAGGGGTAAAAAAAATGAAGTGGTTAAAGAAAACGGCGGTAATATCGTGCGCAATCGGAGTGTTGGCGAGTTTTACGGCAATGATACCGACAAGTCACAGCACAGAGGCGGCAATCGCGGTCTTCGACGCAAAAAATATCGAAGAGGCAATCAAAATAGCGATTCAAACCGCGAAAATCTTGACTGAGGAACAAAAACAGCTGGCGTTGCAAATTTTGAACATGAAAAAGTTGGATGTCTCGATGTTGGAAGAATTGATGAGGCGCAACGAGGAAAAAGAAAAAGCTCCATTGTCGGGCGATATGCTCATGCCGCCAGGATTGCTCAATGATGATAGCAAATCGGTCGGAGCTTTGTGGGACGAGCGCATTGGCAATATCGAAGATGTCATCAATGGGAATATGACGGTCTATGATATGGTCGTTCAGGAGCAAAAGCGGCAAAAAGCAATACACGAGGCGAGTAAAAGCACGGCGCAAGCCGCTCAGCAAACGATTCAACTCGACAGGCAAAACATGGAGGACGCCAAAAAAGCACTTGAGGCGTCAAACAAGGCTGAAGGTCAACAACAAGTATTGCAAGCCGGAAATTATCTGCTGTATGACATTTTGCAAAGCGTGTCCGCAGGAAACAGGGCGCGTGCTCACATGGCGGCATCAATGGCGGCTTATTACGACTCGAAAATACAAGAGCAAGCCGAGAGTGAAAGAATCCTTGCCAACTCGACTAACATTTCCAAAAGATGGGTAGAAAATTCAAGGTAGGGTGAGATTCATGGAGAGAAAAAAATTTATCCTGCCAACCGTCTTGATTTTGGGATTATTGGTAGTGAACGAAGTCGGCGTGGCAAATGCGGCGTATGTTTTCGATAACAACGCGGCAGTGACGGAGATAGCGGGCGGCTTATCGGGTGGCGGAGCGGGCTTCGGAACAACTTTTCAAGCGCAACTTAGCAATTTGAGCAAAGGTTTGCTGGCGTCAGCGAAAATCATCGCGGTTATAATGACGGCGGCGGCTGGTTGCATGGTTTGTTTCGGAATAAATGACGGCAAGAAAACATTTTGGAATTGGATACTCGGAATAGGACTGGCGATAAATTTCGGCGATTTGATATTGAATTTGTGGAGCGTCGAGAGCGTCACTGCGCCGACAAAAATTGAAGACTACAAATTGCTGATGAAAAGCGAGGATGATCCGTCGGTAGATATTTTAAGCCCGTTCATGCGCTACTATATCAGCGTGATAATGAGCGGGGCGGCGGTCATTGCTCCCTACGCGGTAAA
>JAFQZB010000195.1 GCA_017406175.1 Selenomonadaceae bacterium
TGACCTTGTGGAGCATTTGCCGAACCATAACTTCAATATGCTTGTCGTTAATTTCAACGCCCTGGGATTTGTAGACTTTTTGGACTTCCTTGACGAGATAGCGGTAGGTTTCTTTGAGGCCGCAAATGCGGAGGATGTCGTGGGGATTTTTTGCGCCGTCTGTTATGTTGTCGCCGGCTTTAATCGTGTCGCCGTCTTTGACTTTGGGTTGAATGCCGTAGGGGATGATGTATTCGCGGGGGTTTTGATTGGCGGTATCGTTAGGGGTGATTGTGACTTGGACGAGGTCGTTTTTTTCTTCGCGGCCCAAAGAGACCGTGCCGTCGATTTCGGCGATAATTGCGCTCAACTTGGGTTTTCGGGCCTCGAACAACTCCTCGACGCGGGGAAGGCCTTGGGTGATATCGCCGCCGGCCACTCCGCCCGTATGAAAAGTTCTCATCGTTAGTTGCGTACCGGGTTCACCTATTGACTGCGCGGCAATGATTCCTACTGCCTCGCCGACTTCCACTTCTGATTGATTTGCCAAATCGACGCCGTAACATTTTTTGCACACGCCTTGAGGAGCCTTGCACGTCAAAACTGAGCGGATTAACACTTTTTCTCGCACGGCGCAGATTTTTTCAGCCAAAGAAGAATCAATCGTCGTATTAATGGGGGCTATCAAATCTCCCGAAGGGGAATAAATATCTTCGGCCAAAACGCGTCCCAAAATGCGATCAAAAAGCGGTTCAATAATGCCTTCGGAGCGGGAATCTTCGCGGATAGCCTCAACCTCAATGCCGCGGATATTGCCCAAGCGGATATGCAATTCGGTAACTTCCTCGGAGTCCAAAAGGGCGTCCAAGATTTCTTCCGTTATTAGGGAATTAGGTGGATAGGTTATTGGGTTATTAGGTTGCAAGGTAATCGGCTTAGCTAAAATTTTGCTTGCGTGCTGATGAATAAAGGCATGACGCAATTTTTCGCGCTCTTTAGGGTCGGGGGTGCCAAGCTGAATTGTCTCGGTTGCAAGGATATGTTTGGCAGCAAGCGGCCGGGTTAAACTGGAGCCTCGCAAGACAATTTCTCGAACTCCACTTTCGCCGACTTTAATCAAGGTATCCTCGTCCAAAACTGTATCGGCCGGCACTTTACCAACGCCTTGAGCCAAAACGCGGCCTTGCAAAGCCTCGGACAAAATTTCCAGGGCGTCGAAGGTGTCTTCAGCCAAAAGTGCGCGTTCCAAAGCCAAATTGACAACCAAAACGTCACAATCGTCTTGGCGGACGATGACATCTTGAGCCACATCAACAAGCCGGCGCGTCAAATAGCCGCTGTCGGCAGTGCGAAGGGCGGTATCGGCCAGACCTTTGCGCGCACCGTGACTTGAAATAAAGTAATCGGAAACAGAGAGGCCCTCGCGGAAGTTTGCAGTTATCGGCAGGTCGATAATCTTGCCGGAAGGGTCAGCCATAAGGCCGCGCATACCTGCCAACTGGCGCATCTGCTGCTTATTACCGCGCGCGCCGCTATCACTCATCATGTATATCGGATTGAACTCGTCCATATTTTCCATCATAGCGTCAGCTACTTGCTCTGTTGCACTATTCCAAAGCTCCACGACCTTGTTATAGCGTTCCGTCGAAGTCAACTTGCCTCGTGCAAAATACATTTCGACGCGTTTAACTTTTTCGGCAGTGGCGGCCAGGATTTCTTTTTTCTTCGGCGGCACAATAACATCAGATATGGCAACAGTCATGCCGGCGGTGCAAGCGAAATGATAGCCCAAAGATTTAACGGCGTCGATAACTTCAGCGGTACGTGTCGCCCCGAACTTATTAAAGCAGTTGGCGACAAGCTTGCCCAATTCCTTCTTGTTCATAACCGTGCCCAAAATCCAGGTTCCCTGCTTGTGATACGAGCGCAATTCAAGCGGCAATTTCTCGTTGAAGATCATGCGCCCCACGGAAGTTTTCACCATGATAAATTCTTCTTCCAAGTCCAGCTGTTCCACGACAAAATCCGGCAAGCGGTCGATTGGAATGCGAACAAAGATTTCGGCCTGCAAAGCCACATCTTTATTTTCATAAGCCAGCAAGGCCTCTTCAAAGCCGGTGAAAAATTTACCTTCGCCGGCAGCACCGGAGCGTAATTTCGTAAGATAATACGTCCCCAAAACCATGTCTTGAGTCGGAACGATGATAGGCTTGCCGTCTTTGGGGGCCAAAATGTGATTGGCAGCCAACATCAGTACGCGAGCCTCGGCTTGAGCTTCACTTGATAGCGGCAGATGGATTGCCATTTGATCGCCGTCGAAGTCAGCATTATACGCAGTACAGGCCAGAGGGTGTAACTTCAAGGCGCGCCCTTCAGTCAAGACCGGCTCAAAGGCTTGAATTCCTAAGCGATGCAATGTCGGTGCGCGATTCAAAAGCACGGGGTGTTCCTTGATGACTTCCTCCAAAACGCCCCATACCTCGTCAGTGGCGCGGTCAACTTTTTTCTTCGCAGCCTTGATTGTCAGCCCCGCGTCAGCCGATAATTTTTTCATGACAAAAGGCTTAAAAAGTTCCAAAGCCATTTCTTTAGGCAGGCCGCATTGATGAAGTTTGAGTTCGGGCCCGACTACGATAACAGAGCGTCCCGAATAATCGACGCGTTTACCCAAAAGATTTTGACGGAAACGTCCTTGCTTACCTTTAAGCATATCGGACAGTGATTTGAGTGCGCGATTGCCGGGCCCTGTAACAGGACGGCCTCTGCGACCATTATCAATAAGAGCGTCAACGGCCTCCTGCAACATGCGCTTTTCGTTGCGCACAATGATATCGGGAGCCTTGAGTTTGAGCAGGCGATTTAAGCGGTTATTGCGGTTTATCACGCGCCGATATAAATCGTTCAAATCGCTTGTTGCGAACCTGCCGCCGTCAAGCTGAACCATCGGCCGCAATTCTGGCGGTATAACGGGTATAACTTTCATGATCATCCATTCCGGTTTATTTCCCGATTTGCGGAAGGCCTCAACAACTTCCAGCCTACGGATTGCCCTAATGCGCTTTTGCCCATTGGAAGAGTTCAACTCCTCTCGCAAATCATTAGCCATAGCTTCCAAGTCCAAGCCGCGCAGCAGTTCTTCAATCGCCTCCGCGCCCATGCCGACTTTAAAAGCTCCTTTTCCGAAAGAGTCCCGGTGAAAGCGATATTGCCCCTCGGTTAGAAGATCCTTTTGCTTTAAATCTGTGTCGCCGGGGTCGAGAACGATATAAGAGGCGAAGTACAGCACGCGCTCCAAGGCCCGCGGTGACATATCCAAAAGCAAGCCCATGCGCGAGGGGATGCCTTTGAAATACCAAATGTGACTGACTGGCGCGGCAAGTTCAATATGCCCCATGCGCTCACGGCGAACTTTAGCGCGAGTTACTTCTACGCCGCAGCGGTCGCAGATAGTGCCTTTGTAACGAACGCGCTTATATTTGCCGCAATGTTTAAGCATAGCGATTTTCAAAGACCTGGTCTTCTATGAATTTTTCCAAATAATGAGTTTTGTTTTGTGTTATGTCGATATTATGTTCTAGTAAAAGCTGTTGTATTTGCTGTTTCCCGTCTGGTAAGTGTGCATGAGCTAAAATTTCAGCTTGCAAGTAAGTTTCTCCGAAACGGTCATTAAAGGATATGTTGTACCATTGTTTTTCGTTGAACCAGACGACCACTCTCCACTTGGAGGTTTCCTTGGCCATAAATTTTTTTTTAAAAATCTCGATGTAGTCTTTCGTTTGTTTCCAACGATTGATAATTTCGGTTAAGCCGTCACGTTTAGACCATTCAACTCTGCGATGTCTAAATGTAGCTTTTGCGTATTCATAGTAAAGGTCAAGCCATTGTTTTTGCTCTTGAGGAGTTTTAGCTTTTTGAGCCTCAACTAGAATCATGTGAGGGGTATAATGTTCGGGGTTTGTTTTTTTGTAATTTAAACCGGTGAGTTCGTTATCTCCGCCCCAACCGCTAATGTAATATGATGAGGGCACGGGATAAATTTTACCTTCAGGAGTTTTTGATATGAATAATGAACGGTGTCTGCCTTTTGGAATTTTTCGCCAGTCAGCAAAAAAAATCTCGATACGTCGCTTATTTTCTTCTAACGTATCGGGAAATCGTTTATTGCGCATGCGAAGAGCGCAGAATTTAGCACAAGTCCACCAACGCTCCATAAGGCGTTCTTCAAAATCGGCAATTTTATTCCAATTTTTTTTAGGACACCAAATTAAAGCGTGGATATGAGGGTGCCAGCTGTTTTCACCCCAAGTAAATTCGTAAACTCTAACAATGTGTTTAATTCCTAATGATTGACGAAAGTCGCCGTAAGCGTCATTGCCAACGCGATATTCTCTACGTTCACCACTTTTGGCAGTGTAATAATATTTATTTCTTGACTTGTGATTACCGGCGCGTGTAAATAAACGCCATGTATCTTGCAGAAGTTGGAAAGTTTCTTCGCAAGACATGTGCTTAGTATGCGGCAATGTTAAAGTCATCATGAGCGGTTGCTGATTGTACCATTTAGCGAGGGCGTCAATCGCGATTGCAATTCGTGCGCCTTTTTCCGCCATCATTTTTGCTGTACATTTGGGACAAGCCCATGCACTATTACATGTTGCTAATCCAAAAAATTTTGAGCGTTCGCCGTTTGTCAGGACAAAAACTGCAGGTTTTGAAGGTTGATTTTTGATAATTTGAGAACCGCATAATTTTAAACTTCTGGTATTTGTATCGGTTGGGTGATATTTTTGCAGATATTTTTGCCACATTGTCAAAAGGCGGTTGTCTGAAACGTTGTCTATTTTCATGATGTTAATCCGTATCCAAATAGATTGTAGTGCCTTCAACGTATTTAGCTTCTTTAAAGCGTGTGAAAGAGGCACCGTATTTATCGCCAATAAGAACGGGCGCAGCATATGTTGCGAGATTTTCAATTTGTGACCATGTAATATTTTGTTTCGGATTATCGAGCGTAATAGTACGGTCGTCTTCATCAGAAAAGCCCGCAAGCAATTTAAGTTGACGAGTAGTCTTAGTGATGTCAGCCATTGATTATCCCCCCTTTAAGCGGTAACAGTGAAAGTAACGGAAGCGGCTTTGTAATTATTAGTTTCGGGAGTGTGAAGAGTGAGTGTACAAGGCTTAACCGCGATGTCGGACACGCCTTTTTTAAGCCACAAGTTAGGTACGTTGTTGAAAGTGACGACGCCGGCAAGGATATTGGTTTCGGGAATGCTGAAGGTAACGAAGAAGTCTTTGAGTTCAGCGTCGCCGGAATAAGAGATTTCAACACCGGAACCGCTATTGATTGAGCTGGCCGGCAAGGTAGTGGGGTCAAGAGTGAGCGTCGGCGTAGCTTTACCGCTTTCGGTGTCAACGTTGATTTTTTCAATTCTGTTAGTTGCGTTATAGGTTTGATTTGTGAGCAGAATAAGATTTTGAGCAAAAGATTTAATTTGCTGGGAAGTAGCCTCAGGGTTGATGTCGGTAAGCGATTTTTGCTTTTTGTTTCCGAGAGTGTCGGTAGATTCAATCTGAATAGAAACTTTAGACATTTATAATCACCTCACGCCGTAATAGGAATTTCGATAACAGTTTTAATTTCAACGTCAGTAATTTTTTTGAGGGTGCCGATGTTGAGAGTGCTGTCATAATCATCAGAGACGAAAATACTAGCGAGTTCATCAGCAGTACCACTAGTGAGGGACGCATTAATGGTGTTGACTTTCGTACGGACAGTGTTAGGAGTTGCAACTTCGTCGAGTACGTTATCCAGTGTGATGAGACGGGTTTTGTCAGTGGAGTTGTAGTTAAGTTTGAAAGAGACGGTTTTACTCATTATCATACACCTCATTTCCGAGAGAATAGGACATTTTCGTGTTAGCGACGATAGTCTTACCGCCAATATCAAGGATTTGATTGACGAGAGCGGCGGCTTGTTCGGGAGTTTTTTGAATTACGTTACCGCTGATACCTGCGATAGACATTGTATCTGAGGAACCTTGAAGTTGTCCTTTAAGAGTTCCAGCGGCTTTCATTTTCCATTCCCATGCCATAAAAATTACCTCCTTTAATGGTTACCTACAATGTAACATAAAACCATAAAGATTATCAACAATAGGATGTTTATTTTTGTCATTTTTCTTTTCCAGTTCCGATGCGTTCGCAGAAGAGTCCGTCGCGTTCGGGCTTGAGAGTACGATAGTTAATAGTTTCGGGCTTTTTGACTTCACCGAAAGACCACTGGCGGATTTTTTCTGGGGAGGCAAGCCCGATACGCATAGAATCAAAGATATTAACGTCAAGCATAATAAAACCTCCTGTTTAGTTCCTAGTTCAAAGATCAAAATCGTCGTTAACTGAATCGAGATCGGAGAGTTTGGAAAGTTGGTCGTCAAGATCATTAACAGGTTCGGAAGGAGCTTTAAGATCGTGGTCACCGAAAGAGCCGACATCAACGCCAAAATCTTGAGCAGTTTTACGAATAGAGTTATCGTCATCGTCGTCGTCGTCGGAGATGAAAATTTCGTTGGAGTCTTTGGAAAGAACGCGAATATCAAGGCCGATAGATTGTAATTCCTTGATGAGAACTTTGAAGGATTCGGGAACGCCGGGTTCGGGAATGTTTTGGCCTTTGACGATAGCTTCATAAGCCTTGACGCGACCGACGACATCATCAGATTTAACGGTGAGAATTTCTTGCAAGGTAAAGGAAGCGCCGTAAGCTTCGAGAGCCCAAACCTCCATCTCGCCGAAACGTTGACCGCCGAATTGAGCCTTGCCGCCGAGAGGTTGTTGAGTGACGAGGGAATAAGGGCCGGTGGAACGAGCGTGAATTTTGTCGTCAACGAGATGATGAAGTTTAAGCATGTAAACGCAACCGACAGTAACGCGATTGTCGAAAGGTTGGCCGGTGCGCCCGTCGAAGAGAATAGATTTACCGTCAGGGTCGAGGCCGGCAAGTGCAATGGTCTGTGCAATATCAGAATCGCGAGCGCCATCGAAAACGGGAGTGGCGATATTGAGACCGGCTTGAGCAGGCCTTGGAAGTCCGAAATGGTCGACATCGAAGCCGAAAGATTTAAGGTCGTTTCTGATATTGGGATCGCGATTAAGGATACGAAGGCCGATAGTGCGGACGGCCATGCCGAGATGAGTTTCAAGAACTTGGCCGATATTCATGCGAGAGGGCACGCCCAGAGGGTTGAGTACGATATCAACGGGAGTACCGTCAGGCAGGAAGGGCATATCTTCTTGACGGCGGATATCGGAGACGACGCCTTTGTTACCGTGCCGACCGGACATTTTATCGCCGACGGAGATTTTGCGTTTTTGAGCAATGTAAACGCGTACTTGACGATTGACGCCGGGGGCCATTTCGTCGTTATTGTCGCGAGTGAAAACATTGACGGCAACGATTTTACCGGCTTCGCCGTGAGGGACGCGCAGGCTGGTATCACGAACTTCGCGAGCCTTTTCGCCGAAGATAGCGCGAAGGAGTCGTTCTTCAGCAGTGAGTTCGGTTTCACCTTTAGGAGTGACTTTGCCGACGAGAATATCACCGGTACGAACGTCGGCGCCGATAGAAATAATGCCGTCGGAATCAAGGTGAGTGAGAGCATCTTCGGATACGTTGGGGATATCGCGAGTAATTTCTTCGGGTCCAAGTTTAGTGTCGCGGGCGTCGCATTGATATTCCTCAATGTGAATGGAAGTATAGATATCGCGTTTGATTAAATTTTCAGAGAGCAGGATAGCGTCTTCGTAATTATACCCTTCCCAAGGCATATAAGCAACAATGATGTTATAACCGAGAGCGAGTTCACCTTGAGAAGTGGCGGGGCCGTCAGCAATGGGTTGATTGGCGTCGACGTGTTCACCTTCGGAGACGATAGGAATTTGATTAATGCAAGTGCCCTGGTTGGAGCGGACAAATTTTTGTAGTTTGTAAATGTCGAAGTGATCGCGGGTGGAGTTAACAAATTGGTCGTCGACTTTGATTTTGATGGAGCAAGCGTCGACTTCGTGGACAATGCCGGGGCGTTTAGCGAGAATCATGACGCCTGAATCGCAAGCGGCTTTAAATTCCATGCCGGTGCCGATGAGAGGAGCCTGAGTTTTGAGGAGTGGTACGGCTTGACGTTGCATATTGGCGCCCATGAGAGCGCGGTTAGCGTCGTCATTTTCGAGGAAAGGAATCATAGCGGTGGCGATAGAGACGACCTGCTTAGGAGAAACGTCCATGTAGTCGACGGTATCGCGGTGGACTTTGGTAGTTTCCTCATTGACGCGAGCAGTGACGCGCTCATTGAGGAACCAGTCGTTATCGTCCAGAGGTTCGTTGGCCTGCGCGATGACCAAAGTTTCTTCCTCATCAGCAGTCATGTAACGGACGTCTTTGGTTACTTTGTGATTAAGTTTGTCGACGCGGCGATAAGGAGTTTCGATGAAACCATACTGATTGACGCGACCGTAGTTAGAAAGTGAACCGATGAGACCAATGTTAGGACCTTCGGGCGTCTCAATAGGACACATTCTGCCATAGTGCGAGTTATGAACATCGCGAACCTCAAAGCCGGCGCGTTCACGAGACAAACCCCCCGGTCCCAGCGCCGACAGCCTCCTTTTGTGCGTTAA
>JAFQZB010000196.1 GCA_017406175.1 Selenomonadaceae bacterium
GTAGATATTTTAAGCCCGTTCATGCGCTACTATATCAGCGTGATAATGAGCGGGGCGGCGGTCATTGCTCCCTACGCGGTAAATCTGACGTTGTTGCTGGCGATGATTGACGGTGCAATAAAGGTCGCGTTCGATTTAATTTCGGGCGACAAGATAAAATTTTTAGTAACGATGATATTAAAAGTCGGGTTCTTCATTTTCTTGATAAACAGCTGGGTAGGAACGAATTCGAGTTATCAGCTAATGCCCGCGTTGAGTTCGGGCTTCGAGACAATGGGCTACACGGCAGGCGGTGCGGAAGAAATGGTTAAGGAGTACGACCGAGCGAATCCCGATTCAAATATCGAGGTGCAATCGAATCAAATCGTGACAAACGCGCTGAATTTCTTCAACATCTTTTGGGAACACGCGCAACAACAAAATTTGCTGACGATATTTATCGGACTGGTGTGCGTAGTGGCAGCGGTCGTGATTTTGTTCCTGACGGCGTTGGAAATGTTTATGGTGCGGATAGAATTTTGGACAATGGCGTTGATAACGATACCGCTGTTGCCGTTCGGAGTGATTGGACAGCTAAAATTTTTGTCGGAGAAAGCAATCGGCACGATGTTCAACTTAGCGATAAAAATTTTTGTGGTGGCGTTTATCTCCACGCTTTCGGTAAATATTTTGACGGGACTGGTAGACAATGCAAGAGAAACGGCGACATCGAGCGATTTCATTGGCAACATCAGCTATTTCTTACAAGTATTGTTGTACGCGCTGATTCTGTTCTATATGACAAAGAAAATTCCAGAGCTGGTGTCGGGACTTTTATCTGGCAATCCGTCATTAAGCGGCGGGAGCATGAAAGAAATGGCGATGAGTGCGGCTCGTGGCGCGGCAAATGCAGTTTCCAGAGGCGGCAGATTCGCAGGAGCGGTCGCTGGCGGCATGAAAGCATTGTCGGAGGCAGCCGGACCGATGGCGCAATACGGTGGCAAAGGAAATTTCGGAGCAAACGCGCTGAGCTTTGCAAATGCGGCAGGCGGAAAAGCAATGTCGATGATGGGGCAAGCAGTAAAAGCGGGCACAAACGCGACAATGTACATAAATCCAGTTTATCAAGGTTATCAAGACTCAATTTCGCTCTTGGGAAATAAAAAAAACTCCGTAATTTTTCGGAGTTTCAAATTGAGTTCCAAAGCCTAATCTTTTCTTCCTTTTTCTTGCCACAAGTCGTTACGTCTGGATTTAGCAGAAATTCTGTTATTCCGTTTACTTTATGTTCTTTTACATAGCCGTTTTCTTTTAACCACTTAAAAGCGTTCATTACGGAACGATAAGAAACTTTCAGTTCATCAGCAATAAATTTTTTCGTAATTTTAATTCCGCTATCAAATTTTTGTTTCGTCATTAGTGAACCGAAAACTTTTGCTGTTACGAAATCTGGTGAATTCAATAAAAAGTTCATAAAACCATCTCTGTAAACAATCATCCAACCATCTCCGTTCTGAGTGCCACGATAGTAAACGTTCTTAATAACTTCGCCAGTATCACCGTCCATTATTGTTACTTGTGTAGCTATTTTGCCCATAATTTTAATATGCACTCCTTAATAAAGCAATGTGAAAATTTTAAACAAGTTAATATGCATTATTTATAAAGGTCGTATGAAATGTACTTCACATAAGGTACCAAAGGAGGCGCATTGTGTCAAGCATTATTTTTTTCCTTCTATATCTAGCTCTGAATAAGATTTTCCGCGATAATAATAAGCATCTAAATATTTTGAATTTATTGAAATTGATTTGTTAAATTCTTTAATAGCTTGATTATACTTTAGTTTATAAAAATAAGCTTTTCCTAGATTGTAATAAGCTTCAGCAAATTTAGGATTAATAGAAATTGTCTTATTATAATTGGAAATAGCTAGCTCGTATTTTCCTAATGGATTATAAGCGGCACCGAGATTGTTATAAGCTTCGAAATACTTAGAATTTAATTCTATTGCCTTATTAAAGTATGGAATAGCTTTCTTATATTCTTTTAATTTCAAATAAGCCTCTCCGAGATTGTTGTAAGCTTCAGCGTCATTAGGATTTTGAGCGATTTGAGCTGTATATTTTTGAATATCTTCGTAAGGGTCGGCTTGAGCAACACCGTTGGAGAGGAAAATGGCGGCTACGATAAGAAATGTCGCTAAAACCCTCTGAAAAACATTCGTCGTCATCATAACAATCACCTCGTCGCAAGTTTAATTGATTTTTTATTCACGGTCAAGTAAATGGAATAGCGAGAAACAAAAAAATTCCCTGCTCGAAGGAAATCCGGCTGGGAGTTTTAGTTTTTACTTTCAAGAAATAATTTTGTGTGGTATAATAAATAAAATTCCTTTTAAACGGAGGACTTTATGGGCGTTTTTCTTTATCACGGAACGAGCAAAAAATCTGCGAACAATATTAAGAAACATGGAATAGATTTATCTTACAGTAGGAAGAATTTGGATTTTGGGGTCGGATTTTATCTGACTACGAATAAAGGACAAGCAAAAGATTGGGCATACAGAAATGGTAGTAACAATGCGGCTGTAATAATCTTTGAGGCTGACTTTGTTGGATTGAACCAAAAGAAATTTAATGGCTTCGACTCTGAATGGGGCAATGCAGTCTACGAAAATCGTGTAAATGAAATAGATATTCTTCAAGATTATGATGTTGTCGTCGGACAAATGGCAGACGGTAGAATGGGCGACTTGGTTGAGGATGCTAAAGACGGGATAATAACTAAGGAGGAATTTATTGCTGAAATTTCTAACGACATAGGCACGCAAATAGTTTTCAAGAACAGTAAAGCACTCGCGCAGTTAAAATATGTTGAAAAGGAGGTGCTGAAATGAGAGTCATAAGAAAATACTGGCGGCAAATGTCTCCACGTCGTCACGCTTACTGTTATTGTGTACTGGAATTGATGGAGCGTGGCTACAAATACAGAGACGCGAAAAAAATGGTTGTGGAATCCGGCTATCTTGATTATGCCGAAAACCATCCGTCAATTTTTTTCCACTACGCTAAGGAAGATTGGGCAGACTGGATTATAAATGCTGTAGCCTCGTCCGGAAAACTTCGCTATATCGGATAAACGAAAGCCTCGAATCACAGCGAGGCTTTTTTTTTGCGCAGAGAAAAAAGCAAAAAAATAAGAATTTGGAAGACGTATTTTATGCAATAATGATTGCAAAGGAGGTCTTATAAAATGAATCATCAAGAATTAAGACTTAGAGGAATTAAATTGAAGGATTTGGGTGCGATGCAAAGCTATTTGACGGAGCACGCAAAAAAGAATCCCGATGTGGACTTGTCGCTCTCGTACATGAGTCACGCAATCGAGAATTTAAGTCCGGAAGAATTGGAAAGTCGCGTTACGGACAGAATCGCGCAACTTCATTTGAAGAAACGTCCGCGTTGGAATAGGCATTGAGGATATTTTGGTCAGCCCGTCGGAAGAATTTATGGATAATATAGAACTGTGCTTTAGAGAGCAGTATTTTCAGGACTCGTTGCACTTTTTCCAATCGCGTTACGGAAAAGAAAACGTGATGTATTGTCAATGTCATATGGACGAAAGCGAGCCGCACATACACGTTGGGATAGTGCCGGTAACGTCGGCGGGGCAACTTTCAGCGACTAAATTGTTCACATACCAAGAAAGCAAGCTTCTGGCGTCAGAATTTCATAAAGATGTTGCGGAAGGATACACGCTTAAATGCGCTGAACATTATCTTAACGAATATCTTGAAGCGCACAGTGCCAAAGTGGATCAGCTGACATTAAAGCTCAAGATAGTGTCGAATAATATTGGCGACGCGGAAGAGAAACAAAAAGAGTTAGACCGAATATCGAAGACGGTGAAAACGTTCATCAGCGAGGATAATATCGAGTACAGCGAATTAGCGACATCTGATTATGAGAAACTATTGCAAATGGCGCAAGATGCCATATGTTTCAGAAAAATAGTTATCGAACTTTATCGTGAATTTATCGAGTGCGAGCTGGAAAACATAAGAATCGTCATGGCGATAGAATGTTTGTGCGGCAAAGGTCGAGGCGAAAAAGATGAGCAAAAAGAAGAAAACAGCTGACTTTGATTTGTTCGCCGACTTCGGAGCGGTAGATGAAGGCAATATTGTCGCCGGAGCGGTCATGCAAGCGGTAGAGGAAACTCAAAAACGTGAGCTGGAGAAAAAATCTCAACGAATAGAAGATTTCGGGGGAAAAATCGGAGGAGCACGAAAAGATTTGTACGCGGCTTATTGCGATTTGATTAGGGTCGCAGTAGAAACAGAAGTAGAAGATGTCCCGTTGTCAAAGTCGTTTCCTTCGCCGAATTACAAAAAACTTTTGGAAAGTGGCGTAGAAAGCTGGAAAGTCGATGCTGTGCGAGCGTTGCGCGATGCTATTCCGCTTAAACCGAAAAAATATTCGTGGCGAATAAGAGAATGGGCGGACAAAGTGAGTGTCTTGCGCGATATGTCGGTCGATGTGCTTGAAAACAAATGGACGGCAGAAGAATTCTCCGACGAATTGGAAAAAATGAAAACCCGCGAATCAGAGTACGGAAGTACACTGCGAGATAGCAAATTCGTCGCGCAAAGAGTAGAAGATACTATGATGATTTACAAAATCATGGGACACGAACAGGATTGTTCTGCGCTGATATTTGCTGAATTAGAACCTTATGACTACGGATACAGCGAAGACCGAAAAATCGAATTGCGAGAAATGCACGGAGCTAATAGGTACAGAATATTAAGTTATGGCGAAACAGAAGCGGACGCTATAGAACGCTACAAGAATCAAGACCGGCACCAAGAAAAAACGCCGCGTACGAAGAAAAATCCGTTTAAGGTCTATAGTTGGAAGTACGGAAGTTATTATTTTATTGGTTGCAAAGTAGGCAAGGAGTATGTTGAAATACAATCGCCATTTGAGAAGTCAGAAGAAGCGTTCGCCTATCTAAATTCGCATATGGAAGAGCTGGAAGAGAAACTAGAAAAGTATCGAGACATTTCCATATGAACGCGAAGCAGAAAATACTCCGCGAACGGGAGAATTAAAGCGTACGGGCGATGTAACGCCGGAACAATTTCAAGAAACATTCGGTTTTCGCGGCGTCGAGTTTGGGACTTGGGTCGAAAATGCGACTCGGCAAGAAAATTTGAACAACGCCTACGACGCTTTGACGGATATGGCAGAGGTATTGAATTTGCCGCCGCGAGCGTTATCGCTGAACGGTTCGTTAGGCTTGGCGTTTGGTGCGCGAGGCAGGGGCGGAAAAAATGCGCCGCTTGCCCATTATGAGCCGGTGAAGGTTGTCATCAATCTGACGAAGAATAAAGGCTCTGGCAGTCTCGGACATGAATGGATGCATAGTTTCGATAATTATTTCGGCAGAAAAGAAAAAAATTCAGTTACAGCGATGATAACGCACAGCACGGAGGAGAAAAATCCGCAAAATGTCAGTGCAGAGGTCATGGAAGGCTTTCGGCTGGTTCAAGGCGTGATAAATCGTAGTGGATTAGCCGAACGGTGCAAAAATCTTGACAAACGCAGAGAAAAATTTTATTGGACGTTACCGGAAGAGCTTATGGCAAGAGCATTTGAGGTTTACTTGAAGGAAAAGTTAAAAGAACGTGGGATACAAAATGATTATCTGGTGAATTATCGTTCAGAGGAATCGTGGTCGAAAGCAACTGAAAACGGCTTCAAAATGGAAGAGACGTATCCATACCCGACAGCAACAGAAATCGCAGACATAAAGGCGGCGTTTGATTATCTCTTTGATTCGATTCGATTTAAAATGCACGATAAAAATTGTGAGCTGTATTCGTCGTCGGCAGAAAATATAAAAGAGCTGGTCAAAGAATCCAAATTGCTTTTCGCAAGGGAATTAAATTCTGAGCAAAAGGCATTGCAAAAGATGAGCGAAGAAGTTTTTGGAGTGGAAGTGAAATATTTCGAGGGAGCGGCGGAATTGCACGGCAGATATGACGACGACAGAGACATCATGTATCTGAACGGGAAGACAGAAACATCGTTGGATTGGGCGTTTTGGCATGAAGCTTTTCATGTGATGAAAAAGCACGAGCCGGAACTTTACGAGGATATTCTTGCTCATGTTGAACGTCACGAGATTTTTACCAGTCAGCAGATAGAAAACTATCGCAAAGCAGTCAAGCAACCGAAAATGAGCAAAGCAAAGGCAATGGACGAAATGCTCGCCGATGCTTTCGCTGATATGAAGACCGGTCGGCGCGTCGTTGCGGCAATTTCAAAAGA
>JAFQZB010000197.1 GCA_017406175.1 Selenomonadaceae bacterium
TTTACGATTCGGCGTTGGGTGCGACTTGTTCAATGTTGAAAAGACGTTGCGCTTGAGAAATCAAGCGAACTGATAATCCGAAGAGTGGAATGAGGGAGTAACGCCCCGAAACGCTCTCCTTGATACTCCGACTGGCGGAAGCGTCAGAAGCTCGGTGAAGTCGGCAGAGAGGCACCGTAACATTAAGTTGACGAAAGCGACTCAGAGGTGGGCTGTGTGCCCTATATGCCGGAGGTCTATAAAATAGCTAAGGTCAGAATGTTCTTAGAGGAACTGACGAATTTGCGAATGTACGGGTCTAGACTAAAAAATTGTAGAAATGCAGTTGACGTGCAAGCGTCGTGGGTGTGGCAAAGTAAAAATCCAATGTATGAAATGCCATGCAGTGTTAAAGGCACTGGCAAGCTCACAGGCTCATAGCAAAAACCTAAGGCTGTATGTAAAGATAGGATTATCGGAACAAGGAAAGGTACCGAAGTCAAGAGACTAAGCTGACGAAGAAAAATAAGCAGTTGAATCGGTACTGAAAAGTAGTGCTCGAACCGAAGAAGTTTCTGTAATGGAAATGGAGGAATGGGCACAAGTCTTTGATAATTTCATACAATCACTCAGTCGAATAAGGATTCGAGCAAGACCAAAAGGGTCGCTCCTTAATGGGGGTGATGCCTTATGCCAAAGGAAAACATTTACAACGACCTGTACGAGCGGGCAAAAAATGGCGAACATTTTTCAAACTTAATGCCACTTGTCCTTAGCACGGAAAACATCTTGCTTGCGTACAGGAACGTCAAAAACAACACAGGGAGTAATACTGCCGGAACGGATAAATTGACAATCGCGGACATCAGCAAATTAACGCCTGAAGAAGTGACTGCCAAAGTTAAATACATGGTGTCCGGCACAAAACGCGGCTACCGTCCGAAATCTGTAAGAAGGAAGGATATACCCAAGCCCAACGGAAAAACGCGCCCACTCGGAATCCCTTGTATCTGGGATAGGCTCATTCAACAATGTTTCAAGCAAGTA
Organism: Selenomonadaceae bacterium; assembly: GCA_017406175.1. Taxonomy (GTDB): domain Bacteria; phylum Bacillota; class Negativicutes; order Selenomonadales; family Selenomonadaceae; genus Quinella. Next base: position 1,027 of record JAFQZB010000197.1, read on the forward strand.
TTAGAGCCAATTTGCGAGGCACATTTTAGCAAACACAGCTACGGCTTCAGACCAAATTGTTCAGCCGAAAATGCCATTGCAGATACGTACCAAAGATTACAAAAAAGTAAACTGCATTATGTCATCGAATTTGACATCAAGGGATTTTTCGATAATGTGAATCACTCAAAACTAATACGGCAAATGTGGACGTTGGGAATCAGAGATAAACACCTACTCGGAAAAATTTTGCGTATACTGAAAGCCTCAATAAAAATGCCCAATGGCGAGTTGATATATCCAGCAAAAGGAACACCGCAAGGCGGCATTATCTCGCCATTATTGGCAAACATCGTACTAAACGAACTTGACCATTGGATAGAAAGTAACTGGGAAGAAAATCCTGTCGTTTACAAATACTCAAAAAGTACAAACTCAAAAGGAACACTAATAAAAAGTTATGGTTATAAGGTAATGCGCAAAACAAAGCTCAAAGAAATGTACATCGTACGTTATGCTGACGACTTCAGAATCTTTTGCCGAACAAAAACAGCAGCTGAAAAGACAAAAATTGCAGTAATAAAATGGCTGTCTGAAAGGCTTAAGTTAGAAGTTTCGCAGGAGAAAA
>JAFQZB010000198.1 GCA_017406175.1 Selenomonadaceae bacterium
ACACGGCTTGGGCTTTGCTACGATATTTACAGGGCTTTGCTACGATATTTACATATCTAAGGGTTTTTGAGGGTGGACGATAAATGGCGTCACCACTAGAGAAAAATGCTTTTGGTCAAATAGTTTAAAATGGCAATTTCACCCACCGTCAATGGCAATTTCGCCCACCGTTCGTGGCAATTTCGCCCACCCTTTTTTTTTATAGATTCTCGAAAAATTTGGTGAAAAAATTATAGTTCAGGATTTTTTGGGGCGCGGGAATTGAATAGAATAGAAGGTGTTGCCGTGTTTGATAACCTCAAAAGATTTAACGATGCTTTTGGTCTTCAGGTGCTCAAAGAACGCTATCATGAATTCACGAACGCGCAATTTGGTTTTGTTATCGGCATTTTCGATGCGAAGCTTTTTGAAGACATCGAAGAAGGTAATGGTAGGGGTCAGCTGCTTGTGAAGAATAATTTCTTGAATACGGAGCATGGTGTAATTTTTCGCGGCGATGTTCATTGGAGTGTTTTGTCCCAGCATATCGAGAAGAGTGGCATCGTAGGAGACAAGTTGCTTTTTAACTTCAGCCATTTTTAGAAGAGGAGGAGCGTCGGTGAAGAAAATCAGAGTGTCATTGTCGCCGCTGACCTCCGAAAAGTCGATATAAGCAGCGGGCAACAAAGGAGCCTTGCCGACGAAAGGATTTCCGTCGTTGTAGCCCATGACTTTGCAAACGTCTTCTGCGCCGTAATCGACAATGCGACTCATAAGAATTTCCAAGCTTTCAATAATGGCTTTGCGCTGAGCAACACTAGGTTTGGCATCACTTCTGCCGATTTTGCCGGTGAGAGCACGATAGATGATGGCGACTGTCGTGTAGCGATTCCCTTTTAACCATTCAGAAATGCAAACAGCGAGGACGAAACGGTCGAACATGGTGAAGGGGCGCAGAACTTGATAGCCAGCGGCATTGAGAATTTTGTAAGCAGTAGTGACTTCGCCGAGTTTTCTGTTGCGAGTTTCGACAATCTCGAAAGTTTTACCGCCAAGAAGTTCGTCGGTACCTTCGTCGGAGAGTTTGAAGATAACTTTAGCAAGCTTGTCGTTAATTTCGACGCGGATTTTAGAAGGACGGAGTCCACCGGTTATTTTATGGATAATGGCGAGCGGATTTTCCGAAACAAGCACGTCCGCAAAAGAAGGAAATAAAGAAGAGACGGGAATGGTAGGATTTTGAATCAAGATAAAGACCTCCAATCACTGTTTACGTTCGGAAGAAGTCCGAGTGTTGTCGATAAACTGCGCACAAGGCTCGAAGTAGTCATGAGCGCAGTAGTAGTTGAAAAAACAATCATAATTGGTGCCTTGCCGATTTTTAAGGCACTTGAGCTGAATGTGACGAGGCTGTTTCTTTTTTGCCTCGTCGATTTTTTTTCTTGAGTCGGCAATATTGTTGGGGTTGATAGAGTTAAGAACGAAAAGTTGCAAAGCCCAGACGACATCAGCGGTGTATTCGATGTTGCCGCTCTCCTTGAAACTCTCGAAGGAAACGGACTGCGTGTAGTTCGTCCGGTTGAAAGAGCTGATGACGATAAAGGTAGTGTTGGTGTCACGCTGGAATTTCTTTAGCTTGCGAACAGAATCATCAATGCCAAGCTTGGCAGATTCGCGACCAGTCGGGACGATTTGAAGATAGTCGAGGCAAACAACGGGGGCTTTGGCTTTGTCCGAGCAATGAGATCTAAGCCGACAGAGTAACTCGTCAATGTTTTCGTCTTGTAGTTCCATAATTTGCAAATTGGACTGCGAGTTGGCGACTTCGTTAATGACGCTATCAAGCTGAGCCGACCAAGAGCCACGACGAATGTCGGCGGCTGTGAGTGAATTAGTCTTATCCTTGAGGAAAAGTTTGCGAGAGGCAGTTTTAGTAAAGAGTTCGAGACCGCTCATTTCGTAAGAGCAGTAAATGCAAGTCTCGCCACGCTCAGCGAGTTGTTCGAGAAGTTGCCAGCAAAAGGTAGTTTTACCGGCGGCAGGAGTCGCGCCTATGACGTAGAGACCCGGACTGAAAAATTGTTGATCATCT
>JAFQZB010000199.1 GCA_017406175.1 Selenomonadaceae bacterium
ATTGCCACGCGCAACGGAGCCTTCGGAACCTTATCAACGATAGCTTTAATCTCGGCGTCCATGTCGCTGATAATCTTATCGCCCGCCTCAACGTCGCCGCTTACCAAAGAGAAAATCTTTAGCCCGCGTTTGAATTCGTCATAAGTCTTGAGTTCAACGACCAGCGCGGGGATTTTATTTTCCTCCAACACTGGCAAAAGTTTCTCGTTCATGCCCTTGTTGATAATGACCAGGTCGGGCGCACAGGCAAGCAAGCGTTCCACGTCGATTTGATAGACCGCCCCCACGCTCGGCAAGTCCTTCGCCCAAGTCGGCATTTGGTTTTTGGAATCGGGACGCCCGACGATTTCTCCGCCCACTGCGTGCAATGGCTCAAGGAAACTGGCACTTGTCACCACGACCCGCGCAGGTTTGCTCGGCAAGATAACTCGTCTGCTGGCGTCGTCTTCAATCGTGGCGAAGACTTCTTGCTTGACTTCCACGGGCGCAGAAGTCTTTTCCGAACCGCAACCCGTCATAAGCAAGCCCGCGATTAACATTGCCGATAAAAATTTCTTAGTCATGATTGCGCCTCGTTAATATCGTCGACAGATAGTTTAAGTGTTCCTGCTTATGCGCCGCAACGTCGGTTATAATCTTCTCGTCGTCGAGTCCGCAACGACTAACCAAGACAGCCTCCTCAATCATGCCGCGAGCCTTTAGGGCGTCGACGACTTCAGGGAAATTTTTGTAGACCTTCATAAGTACAGTTGCGTCGGCGTGGTCAAGGGCGGTGTTAATCGCCTCAAGGTCGGCGGTCGCAGGGATTATCGTCAAGATGTCGTTGCCGTAAGCTAGCGGGCGTCCAATTTGCGCGGCAATCGCTAGGAACGCTGGCACGCCGGGGATAGTCACAATCTTGACGCCGCACGGCTCCAGCAGTCGAAAGATATAAATGTACGTGCTGTAAAACATCGGGTCGCCAAGCGTCGCAAAGCCCACGTTCCGCCCGCTTTGTAGCTCGTGCAATATTTCATCCGTGTTCGCTTTGAAAACTTCCGTTTCCTCCGCGAAGTCCTTGACCATCGGGAAAGTTTGATAGATTATCTCGACGCTCGGCTTAAGGTAGGGTTGCGCGATACTCAATGCCACGCTGTCTGACTTCTTCTCGGTCTTCGGGGCAATTAGCACGTCAATTATTTTCAGAGCCTTCATCGCCTTGACCGTCAATAGTTCTGGGTCGCCGGGGCCTACGCCTATTCCGTAAAAAGTTCCGCTTTGATTCATTTCCTTTGCTCCTTGCCTGTGATATTATTTAGGCACGCTCATACAATTTAGCTTTAAGCTTTTTTGGGCGATAATAGCACACCACAAAAATTTTGAACAGCGGAGAATCAATCATGAATATTTTTTTAGATGTACTGCTCGTGGCTTTGGTGATTTACTTCATCTTCGCGATACGTCGAACGCTCAAGATGTCAAAAGCCTCCGTCGCGCTGATTGAGAAGTATGAGAACGACAAACTTAATCCCAAGCTCATTGACGAGATATTTGCGGCGATTAGTGATGATGTCTTGCTTAGCCGAATCCTAAAGCGGCACGGAGCCACGCGGCGAGATATTCAACGGCTGCACGCTAAGCTGATGAAGTGGGGCGACTTCCGCAAGTACAATCGCTACGTCCCGATAACGTCCTTTTTCAACGTCCACACGCTCGAATATCTCCTTGAGCACAAGAACGACGACGCGAAGTCCTTAACCGAACACATGATGAATCATTTCCACTTCTGAAGGCGGGCAAGTCATGAATTTCCGAATGATACTGCGAATCCAAAGCCAAGCGTTGCTTATGCTCGCGGCGGCGACACTCCTGCCATTGGCTTACACGCTGATTGAGTTCGACGCCCCCGAAACGCCAATCCTGTTCGCGGCAATCGGCTTGCTCTCGGTCGGGGCGGGAATGCTCTTTGCTCACTTCGGCACGGGCAGATTTCAACGCGCACCAATCACGGCGTCGGCTGTGGCTATCCTAATCATGTATCCGATAATCGCCCTGTTCGGTTGCTTGCCGTTTCTGCTGACGGGTGCTCTTCTGCCGTTCAACGCACTCTTAGAAACCGTCGGCGACCTTACGTCCGCAGGGCTATCAATCCTTCCAAGCAATGCGCCGTTCCTCCTACTACTTTGGCAAAGTGAGCTAATGTGGCTCGGCTCGCTACTGTTCTTAATCATGCTCGTGACTGTCTTGCCGGAGGTTAGCGGGTGCTTTGGTATCGCGTTGAGTTCGCAGGGCGGGCAAGGCTTCAGCGCGATTATCGGGCAAATGAATCTTATGGGCGTCCGCGTCATCAAAGTTTACTCGGCGTTGACGGCGATAAGTTTTGCGGCGTTCAAGGCGGCGGGTCTGGATGGGTGGTACTCGTTGATTATGGCAATGCGTTGTATCTCGACAGGCGGCGGCAATTTCTTCCCTGAACACGCAAGCTTTTACGTCGAATACGCCGCGATATTCTCAATGCTCCTAGCCTGCGGCAACTTCCTACTTTATCATCGCGTGATTTACAACCTCCTGCCGCCGCGTATTGAATTCGGGCTGAATTACTTCACGCGCCTTAAGCAATACTTCCTGAGGCTGAGACGCACCCTCCGCGAAAATGTCCGGCTCGTCGTGGCTAATGAAGAAGCTCTCGTCCTCTACGCTATGATATTTTTCGGGGTGCTGTTGCTACTGTTCCGCGTCTTTTGGCAGGGGCTTTACTTTGACGCCAACGAGGCTCTCCGCGAGTCGCTTTTTTATATCGTCTCGTTCATGAGCACAACGGGCATTACGCTAGACGAGAGCGCGGCGAACGTTCACGACTTCGACAAGTTCTTTATCTTCCTCATGGCGACGATTGGCGGCTGTATCGGTTCGGTGACTGGCGGCTTTAAACTCATTCGGCTGATTGTCCTAGTCAAAGTCACGGCGGCGGAGATTAAAAAGACGATTCACCCGCGCATGATGACGGCTATCCGCGTCGGCAACGTGCCAGTGTCTATGCGTATCGTCGGCAGGATTCTCGCTTACTTCTTCCTCGTGCTCGTGACGATGTTTATCTGCGCGGCGGTCTTGAGTTTCGACAAGAGCACGACTTTTTCAGAGTCGGTCGCGATGGCGATTGCGTGCCTATCGACTGTGGGCAACCTGCCGGGCTTGTGCGACGCTGAAACCTTCCGCGAACTGTCTGCTTTTAATAAGCTCTTTTGCATGTTGATTCTTATCGTCGGGCGGCTGGAGGTCTTCGCCTTGCTTATCGCCGCCGCCGGCATTAAACTTAGACCCAAGAAAACTAACTGGTGAGGAGGAAACACTATGGCAGGCAATAAGAACCTAAACTCGGCGGCTAAGGCTAAGAAGGACGAGTTCTATACCCAGATAGCCGACATTGAAAACGAACTTTGGCACTATCAAAAGTTCTTCGAGGGCAAAACCGTCCTCTGCAACTGCGACGACCCTTACGAGTCTGACTTCTTTAAGTACTTCATGATTTATTTTAATCAGCTCGGCTTGCGCAAGGTAATTGCTACGTGCTACGCCGGCTCGCCGATTGTCCAAACTGAATTAGACTTCTTCGGGACGCAAAACTATAATCCGCACTTCGACAAGCGCACCCAAGCTATCAAGCTTGAAGTCACGGAAGTAACTGATTTGAACGGCGACGGCGCGGCTGATTTGGCGGACGTCAAACTCCTGCTTGAAAACAATCGCAACGTTGTAACGTATCTGGAAGGCAATGGGGACTTCCGCTCGCCTGAATGTGTCGAAGCCCTAAAGGAGGCTGATGTCGTCGTCACGAACCCGCCCTTTAGTCTTTTCCGCGAATACGTCGCCCAACTCGTCGACTACGATAAAAAGTTCCTCATTATCGGCAACATGAACGCCATAACCTACAAGGAGATTTTCCCGCTGATTAAAGAGAATAAGCTTTGGCTCGGCTACGGCTTTAACGGCGGCAACGCTTATTTGCAACTTCCAAACGGGCAATACAAAGAATTTGCCGAAGGAGTCTTCAACGCGGAGACGGGGCTTGTTAAATTTAGGAATTTGCATTGGTTCACTAATCTGGACGTACGCAAGCGGCATGAAGACATATTGCTATTCAAACGCTACGCCGAGGAGCCGGAGCTTTTCCCGCACTACGATAATTACGACGCAATCGAAGTTCCGAAGACGGCATTTATCCCCGTGGACTATTTCGACGTTATGGGCGTGCCGATTACTTTCCTCGATAAATATTGCCCGAATCAATTTGAAATCGTCGGCAATGCGGGTTCTTATGGCGTCGACGGCTACTCGTTGTGCCCTGCGCTTTACATTGGCGGCAAGAAGATTTATAAGCGGATATTGATTCGGAGGCGGAGACAATGAAGATTGAACTGCACGAGATACCAGTTCGCAAAGTCGTGGAAGGCTTCATCGACGACCCGAACATTGGCTGTCGGGGCTACGGCGGGCGGCTAAATATTCGTCCGGTCTATCAGCGCGAATTCGTTTACAGCAAAGAGCAACGCGATAAGGTGATTAAAACGATTATGAATGATTTCCCGCTGAACGTGATGTATTGGGTGCGCAGTGACGACGGGACTTTTGAGATGCTAGACGGGCAACAGCGCACGATTTCAATTTGCCAATACGTGGCGGGGACGTTTTCACTCGGCTACAAAAGTTTCAGGACGTTGACGAACACGGAGCGCGAACAGATTTTAAACTATCAGCTGATGATTTACATTTGCGAAGGCACTGACAAAGAGAAGATTGATTGGTTTGAGGTGATAAACACGGCGGGCGCAAAACTCACGAAGCAGGAAGCATTAAACGCCATTTACGCTTGCACGTGGCTGACCGACGCTAAGAAATATTTCAGCAAGCCGAACTGCCCCGCCCAGGTTCAATACGAGAAATATCTTAGTGGCAAGGCAAAGCATCAAGACTTCTTAGAGGCGGCGTTGAAGTGGATAGCCGACCGCGACGGCTTGAAGGCAGTGGAAAATTATATGGACGCGCAGAAACAAAATCGCACGCCCGACGCCGCTGAGTTGTGGCAATATTTCGTGGACGTGTTCGCGTGGGTGCAGGCGACCTTCCCGACTTATCGCGCTAACATGAAGGGCTTGCCGTGGGGAATTTTTTACAACAAACACGGCGCGAAGACTTGGAACGCTGACGAGCTTGAGGAAAAAATTTCGCGCCTGCTTAAAGATGATGAAGTCACGAAGAAAAGCGGGATATATGAATACCTCTTGAGCGGCGACGAAAGCAAATTAAGTTTGCGGAAGTTCAGCGACGGCATAAAGCAAACGGCTTATGAACGACAAGGCGGAATTTGCCCTGATTGCAAAAAACGTTACGAGCTTGAGGAAATGGAAGCCGACCACGTCAACCCGTGGAGCAAAGGAGGCAAGACGACTCTGGAGAACTGCCAAATGCGCTGTAAGGCGTGCAACCGTAGGAAGCGTGACTTATGAACCGGCGAATAGTATCGGGCTTGCTCGGCTACTTAACATTGGCTTGCGGCGCGGCGATGATTCCGCCGTTCATCTTTGCGGCGTTCGAGGACGAGTTCAACGGGGCGGCGGCGTTCTTGCTGTCTATTTTTTTATGCGTGGCGGCGACCTTCGAGCTTGAGAGGTTCGGCGGCTTGCAAGAAAAAGATAACGTCGGCATACGCGAGGGCATTGCGATAACGGGCTTGGGCTGGCTACTGATTTCAATCTTGGGACTCGTGCCGTATTTCGCGGGCGGCTATCTGAACTTGCTTGATAGTTTGGTTGAGTCGTTCTCCGGCTTCAGCGGGACGGGCGCAACTGTCATTGGGGACGTAGAAATTTTGCCGCGGTCAATCCTGTTATGGCGGAGCATGTCGAATTGGTTTGGCGGCTTGGGTATCGTGGTAATTTTCATGGCGATAGCTCCGCAATTCGGGCGCGGCGCAATGTTTATCCTAAAAGCCGAGACGACAGGACCGACTAAGGATAGGCAAATGCCACGCATAAGGGACAACGCTAAGGCTCTGTTCTCAATCTATGTTCTGCTTACGACTCTTTGCGCGATTGGCTACTACTTGTGCGGGCTTGAGATATTCGCGGCGATTAATCATGCCATGACGACGATTGCCACGGGCGGCTACGGGATTTTTAACGGGACTGTAAGCGAATACGGCAACGCTTATCTGGAATACTGCATGGCGTTCTTTATGGTAGTGTCGAGTGGTAGCTTTGCAATGTATGTTGTGTCGTGTCGTCGGGGCATCGGGACGATTTTCCACAATACAGAGTTCCGAACGTACCTGCTGATAATCACGGTGGCGGCACTCGTCGTGGCGTGCGATTTGATTTGGGAAAAGGGAGCCGACGCGCATTGGGCGATAAGGGCGGCGATATTCCACGTGGCTAGCTTGAGTTCGACGACGGGTTTTGTTGCGCACGACTTCGACACGTACCCGCCGCTCAGCAAAGCTTTCCTGATGATGACGATGTTTTTAGGCGGCTGTGCAGGTTCGACGGCGGGCGGCTTGAAGGTCGCACGAATCATCTTGCTGTTTAAGTTCGTGGTGTTGATTGTCCGTCAAAAGCTCCGCCCAAACTTGATAACGCACGTTACATTGAGCGGACGCCCCATTGATGAAGACATTGTTTACGGTGCGGCGAAATTTTTCTTTGCGGTCATGGTGCTTGACGTTCTATTTGCGGCGGTGATGATGTTCGACGGAATTGACTTCGTGGACGCAATCAGCGTTAGCGTCTCGACTATGGCGAGCGTGGGTCCGGGCTTTGGCATTGACGGCGCGACGAGTACTTATGCCCTGCTTCCGAGCCTAAGCAAGTTCTGCGCGTGCGGGTTCATGTTCTTGAGCCGTCTTGAAATTTTCGTTGTGCTTGCGCTGTTCAGTCCGAGCTTTTGGCAAAAGTCAAAGAACTGGTAAGGAGGGAGAATCATGAATCAAGATTACGATTTCGCGGCGAGCTTGATGCGGATTTTATCTGAAAAATATCCGACTAAGGAATCAATCTACGAGAAACTGATTTATCTGCAGTCGCGGCTGTACATGCCGAAGGGCACTGAACATTTTATGAGCGACCTTCACGGCGAATACGACTTGTTCTTGCACATAATTAACAACTGCTCCGGCGTCATTCGGGAGAAGGTTGATTACGTCTTCGGGGATTTGCTTAGCGAAGATGAGCTTGCGGAGTTCTGCACGCTGATTTACTACCCTAAAGAAAAAATCGCGCAGATTAAGTCGCAAGGACGAGCAACGCCCGCTTGGTACCGAATCAATCTGGCGCGGCTGGTCAGGCTTGCTAAGTTCATGAGCTATAAATATCCGTCGTTCAAGATACGCGATTTGATTCCGAACAGCTACGAGACTGTCATTTTGGAATTGCTGAACACGCACCCGACCGCCGACGCCGCCCAGAAGGTTTATTACGAGAAACTTTTAAACTCAATCGTCGAGATTCACAGCGGCGAAGATTTCATTCATGCGTTGACGGCTTTTATTAAGCGGCTGGCGATTCACCGCTTGCATTTGGTCGGCGATTTCTTCGACCGCGGCGACAGACCCGACGCCATTTTAAACTTGCTGATGAATTATCCCGGCGAAGTCGACATTCAATGGGGCAATCACGACGCGTTATGGATGGGGGCGGCTCTTGGCAGTGAAGTTTGTATTGCGGCGGTCGTGCGGAACTCTTTGCACTACGACAACACCTACGTTTTAGAGAGCGGCTACGGCATCAGCTTGCGCCCGCTTACAATCTTTGCGTCCAATCTTTATCCCAATGAAAATCCGATTAAAGCCGCCGAGCTTGCGTCCTTGATGATGATGTTTAAACTTGAAGGGCAACTGATTCGCCGCAATCCCGATTTCAAAATGGATTCGCGCCTGCTCATCGATAAGATTAACTTTGACAACATGACGCTGACAATCGGCGGGCAGAGCTACAAGCTAAGCGGCACTTTCCCGACGGTTAATCGCGACGACCCTTGCGCCTTGACGGAGGCGGAGCAAGAAATTATTTCGGGCTTGAAGTCGAACTTCACCGAGAGCGCGAACCTTCAAGCGCACGTCGATTATCTGTACAAGAAGGGCGGCGTTTACACCTGCCACAACGGAAACTTGCTTTTCCATGCTAACGTTCCTTTGGAGGAGGACGGCTCGTTTAAGGAAGTCACTTTCGAGGGCAAGACTTACAGCGGCAAGAATTACTTCGACTACGTTGACAGGCGGGCGCGGCGTGCTTACTTCGATAAAGCCGTTAATGATTTGGACTTTATGTATTTCCTTTGGTGCGGGTTGCTATCGCCGACGGCGGGGCGCGAGTTCAAAACTTTTGAGCGGGCATTTATCGAGGATAAAACGACGTGGAAGGAGCCAGCCGACCCGTATTACAATCTGATTGACGAGGCGGCGACCTGCGATAAGATTTTAGAGGAATTCGGGCTTGATGCTCGGCAAGGGCACATAATCAACGGGCATGTACCAGTTCGCGTGCGCAAGGGCGAAACTCCAATCAAAGCTGGCGGCAAGGCTCTTGTAATCGACGGCGGATTTAGCACGCCCTATCACGAGAAGACCGGTATTTCAGGTTATACTTTGGTATCGAATTCTCGCGGGCTGAGGCTCCTGCGTCATCAAAAGATTGCGGACGTGAAACTTGCGCTTGCCGAGAACAAAGACATCGAGTCGACGGCGGAAACGGTAGAGATTCTATCGCGGCGCATGACAATCGGCGACACCGACCACGGGCAAGGCATTCGCCAAGAGATTATCGGCTTACATAAACTTTTGCAGGCTTATCAAAGCGGAACGATTCAGCCGAAGAGCTAAAGCATTATTTCATACATTCAATACCCCCCTCCCCGTTGCATTATTTGCCCATTATATGTTTTAATTGTTAAGCAATGTAATGTTTTTTTGTAAGTGAAAAAGGAGGGATTCTTATGAGTTATACAAGCACTTGGTTGGACTACGCGAATAGGCTGTCTCAAATCAACAGTAACTACATGAACTATGTAAACAGTCGTACTTCTTCTTCGAGTGGAAGCAGAAGTTCATATTATTCGTCAAGCGGTGGCGGTAGTATATTCGATAATGATCCTTTGGCTGATGCACCGGCAGATGCAACTACTAACAATGCGACTACTGATAACACGGCTACTAACAATGCGACACCAACAACGACTTCAAGTGCTCAAACCTATACGGGCGGCAATAAGACCATCTCGAACTATTTGGGCGAAAAGATTACCTTCGACACGTCTTATACGGGCGTAGATTTCGGCGATAACGCTTTCCATTTCCATTCATCTTCGGGAACGCTCACTGTTGGCAACGTAAGAGATAAGCTTGTTGATTTTAGGGACAGTGCAGGCAATGTCTTGGCAAAGGCATATGCAGCGAACGATTCCGGCAAAATCGACGGCAGAGGCTATGCAGGCTATCAGTTCATCGTCGGCGTTAATGGCGGTGCAAATGAAATCTATGCAGGTTCGTCAGGTTCAACCTTGTGGGGCAATAGCGGCAATACGTCTGATGTTCTGACAGGCGGCGACGGCAATGATACTTTCTATGTCGGTAAGAATGACGGTAGCGATACGATTAACAATGCCTCCGAGTCAGACAACGTGAATCTGTATGATGTAAGCCTAAGTGAAATAGTTCGTGCCACAGAAAGCAACGGAACATTTGACATCGGCTTAAGCAACGGCAACACGATAAAAGTTCAGGGCAATGATAACTTGAGTGCTAAGTTTACTCTTGGCGACGGTTCAAGCTGGCGTTTCAATCGCACAACCAGAGCTTGGCAAGGCGCATAAACTTTTTTCCGTTAAGTCAAAAACCCCTACGCAACCAACTGCGCGGGGGCAACTTTTAAAAAGTTGACAAATAACGGTCGCGATTAACCGCTTGAAAAGTTCAGCTCCTCACCGCGTTCAAACGAATTTGCGATGAGGAGCTTTTCTATTACAGCTTAGCTAGAATATTCTTTGCGGCATCGAACGTATCGGGGATACCGTCGGGATTTTTGCCGCCGGCTTGAGCCATATCGGGACGACCGCCTCCGCCGCCACCCACGAGCTTGGAAATCTCCTTTACAATCTTGCCCGCGTGCACGCCAGCCGCCACAGCTTTCTTGTCCGCCTTGACGACCAACGATACTTTTCCGTCATTGACTGCCGCCAAGACGATTACGCCGCCGTCGAGCTTGTCAATCAGGAAGTCAGCCACGTTGCGCAGGTCGTCAGGCGTCTTAGCTTGCACCACGCCTTTAACGTATTTCAACGCGCCAATTTCCTCCACGCCGACCAAAAGTTTTTGAGCCTCGGCACGTTCCTTGAGCGTCTGCAGTTCGTCTAGCTGTTTACGCATGGATTTATCTTCGGCAAGGAGCTTTTCGACCTGCGCGGGCAAATCTTCGGCTCTAACCTTCAACAGGGCGGAGACTTGGCTTAACAATTCTGCTTGATGATTAGCGTCCTTAATCGCCGCACGACCCGTCACAGCCTCGATACGACGAACGCCCGCCGCTATGCCGCCTTCGCTGACGATTTTAAATCTGCCAATCTGCCCGACGTTTTTGACATGGGAGCCGCCGCAAAGTTCACAGCTGAAATCCTCGACATTGACCACGCGGACAATATCGCCGTACTTCTCTCCGAACAGTGCCATTGCTCCGAGCCGCTTAGCCTCGTCAATCGGCATTTGCCTAATCGTCACGTCGACGCCTTTTAAAATCTCCTCGTTGACGAGTTCTTCAACGTCAGCAAGTTGTTGCGGCGTCACGGGTTCAAAATTCGAGAAGTCAAAGCGCAGACGTTCGGGCGTGACGAGCGAGCCAGCTTGATTGACTTGGCTACCGACGACTTTTTTTAATGCTGCTTGCAATAGGTGCGTCGCCGTGTGGTTGCGGGCGGAAGAAAGTTTCTTGTCCACGTCAATTTTAATCTCGACCGCGTCGCCGACTTTGATTTGCCCTTCCTCGACGTAAGCCTCGTGATAAATCGTGCCGTCGGGGAGCTTCTTAGCGTTGGTGACCTGAACTTTGCCGAGTTCGCTGATGAGGTAGCCCACGTCGCCGACTTGCCCGCCGCCCTCCGCATAAAACGACGTGCAATCCAAGATGATTCCCGCCGAGTCGCCGTCGTGGAGTTCGTCGACAAGTTTGCCGTCCTTCCACATTGCGAAGACCTTCGACGCCGTGCAAGTTTCATCGCGGGTAAGGTGTTCGGTGTCGACGTTCAAAAGGTCTGGCACGTCAAGTCGTTCATTGGCGGCGCGTGCGGCTCTTGCCCTCTGACGTTGCGCCTCCATTGCTGAATCGAAGCCCGCCTTATCGGGGGCAAGGTTATTCTCCGCTAAAATCTCTTCCGTGAGTTCAAAGGGGAATCCGAACGTATCATAGAGCTTGAAGCAAACTTCGCCGCCGAGTTCCGACTTGCCCGCCGCCTTGACGTTATCAATCTCGTGCGTCAAAACTTCCATGCCTTGCGCGAGCGTCGCGGCGAATCTGTCTTCCTCAAGTCGCACGACTTTTTTAATATAAGCCTCATTGCGGGCAAGCTCCTCAAAGTCGGGCATGTCGCCGTAAATCTTAGACACGACACCGATTGCGCCCTCAAGGAACGCCTCCTTAATGCCGAGCATCCGTCCATGCCGAATCGCACGACGCAAAATCCTCCGCAAGACGTAACCGCGTCCCTCGTTCGACGGCAGAATTTTATCCATAATCATGAACGCCATCGACCGCGCATGGTCAGCGATAACCTTCATGGAAATATCGCGCTTAGCGTCATCGCCGAACTTCAAGCCGCTGATACCCTCGACGTATTCGATTATCGGGAAAAGTAAATCCGTCTCGAAGTTGGAATTCTTCTGCTGAAGGACGCTTGCCAATCTCTCAAGCCCGCAACCCGTGTCAATGTTCTTGTGCTCCAGCGGTTTATACTCGCCGTCCTCAGTCTTATCAAATTGCGTGAAAACCAAATTCCAAATCTCAAGGAATCTATCGCAATCACAGCCCGGCGAACATGTTTCCTTGCCGCAACCGCGCTCCTCGCCTAGGTCAATATAAATCTCACTGTCGGGACCACACGGACCGGGACCAATTTCCCAGAAATTATCTTCAAGGCGGATGATATGTTCAGGGTTCAAGCCCGGTTGCTTAAGCCAGATTTGCTCCGCCTCGTCGTCATTGGGATAAATCGACACCCATAACTTTTCACGCGGCAACCCGCAGACCTCCGTTAAGAATTCCCACGCCCAAGGGATTGCCTCCGCCTTGAAATAGTCGCCGAACGAGAAATTGCCCAGCATCATGAACGCCGTATGATGTCTTGCCGTCCGCCCGACGTTTTCTATATCGCCCGTGCGCACGCATCGTTGATTCGTTGTAACTCGCGGGCAGGGCGGCTTTAGCTTACCCGTAAAGAACGGTTTAAGCGGTGCCATGCCTGCGCCTATCATTAATAGCGTTGGGTCGTTTTCGGGTATCAAGGAGAAACTCGGCATGATTAAATGCCCCTTGCCCTCGAAGAACTTCAAAAACGCCTCCGCAACTTCTTTACCTGTCATATACTTCAAATTTTTTACCTCGCTTCGTCAATCAGTTTCTGAATCTCGACGTACTCATCATAATCAAGCGCGTTAAAAATTTCCTCGCGCTCCTCGTCGGTGAAAGTGTCCGAAATGCCTTCTAGTTCGTCCGCCATTTCCAGCAGGGCTTTTTCCATGCAATAGGCTTGAACTGGATTTTTTTCGTCATCGACTTTGACAAACTTATCGCCGAGCGCGTCGAGTTCTTCCGCCTTCTTTACTAGCGCGTCAAGTTTATCGTACAAATCCATAAGCATCAGCCTTCCGAATATTTTTTCTCATACCAACGATACATTTTGGGTAAAGCCTCTTCAAGAGTTATCGACGCCTTAAAGCCTGTCAACGAGAATAACTTACGTGTGTCAGGACAACGACGCATAACACTGCCCGAAGGTGCAGGACGGACTTCAACGACCGGATGAAAGTCAGCAACGTCGAATACCAAAGCCAACAGGTCGAGGATTTTAATTTCCTGCGTGCTGTTGCCGATATGGATTATCTCGCCGTTGCACTTGTCGCTTAGCATAACTGCTTCCGTGGCTTTGACTGCGTCTTCAACTGCGCAAAAGGCTCGCGTCTCTTGTCCGCCGAATATCGGGAACGGATTAACCTTGTCATGCACACGCTTAAAGAATTCTGGCAAGACGTGTTCAAAGCCCATGCGCACGCCGTAGACGTTATGATAGCGAATCACCTTGAACGGCAAGCCGCGTGTCCTGCAGTAGTTTATCGTCAAGAGTTCGCCCGCCAATTTGCTCCCGCCATATGACCAACGCGGATTCATCACGTCTTCGACAGTCAGCGGAATGTCTTCACTGCTCGGAATGAATTCATCGGGCGAGCGATTGACTGTGCCCGCATAAGCCTCCGACGACGACGAGAACAAAAACCCGCCGCAGTTCTCCGCCGTGCACCATTCCAGCATATTTATCAACGCCAATAAGTTGACTCGCAAGACATCGTAGGGACGCTCGTAAAAGTTGCGCGTGCCGTTAATCGCCGCCAGATGATAAATCTCGTCGTAGCGACCAGAAAGTTTCGCGTAGAAGTCCTTCTGCGTCATGTCCTCGTTGAGGGCAATAACATTCGCCCTTGAGGCAAGCCCCGCAAACATATCGTCCGCCGCGCCTCGTGAGTGGTTATCGATGACTGTAACTTGAGTATCGGCTTGCCGCGAAAGATAATCCGCCAAGTGATAGCCGATGAAGCCGCCGCCGCCCGTGACAATTATCCTGCGCATGTTGTGCCCTCCTCAAGCAAGAAGTTTCCCAATGTGACTGCCGATTTGATTTGCTTGCAAGCAGACCACGTATCCAATACGGCTAGCGATTCGGGCAGTTGCAATCGTTCGTAACGTTCATGATTGTTAAGGACAAGCAGAGCCGCCGCACCCTCGCAAGCCGCCGATAAGTCCGTAAAGACCTCGCCAAGTTGCAAGCCTTCCAAATCCTCGACGGACGCAACGAAGTCATGAAGACGCAACTTATAGCCCGCCGCGAATAATTTCTTAGCGATGTTCACCGACGACGACCCGCGCAGGTCAGAAGTCTCCGGACGCCCCTTAAACGCCATGCCCGTCAATGTCAAAGGCTTAACCGCGTCGACGTGCCGCCTAACCCAATCAACGACCAAATCCTCAAGCGACTCACTGATATTGCGGGCGGCTAGGATAAAGTTTTTGCTCGCGCAATCGGGCATGTTGTCCGTCAAAATGTAAGCGTCTTTTTCAAGGCAAGGACCCGCCACGAAGCCCGGCAACGCAATCTTAGCACGCGAATAACCTTCATTGGCAAGACGAATCACGCTCGCGCCGTCAACGCCAAATGTCTGCGCCGCCAAACAGAACGCATTGCCTATCGAAAAGTTCATGTCCCGATAAGTATTGCAGTAAAGCTTTGCAAGTTCCGCCTCCTCCAAACTATGCGCCTCGATGACATGCGGTGTAATCTTTTCAAACAGCCGCCGCGCCATGTCGATTGCCGCTTGATTGTTCCCGCTGATGATTTGCGGCAACGTCTTAAGCTCCTGCAATGCTTTACCTTCTACAGTGCGTTCAGGGCACATGCTCACGAAGAGTTCATCCTCGTGCTTGCCGCTAAGTTTTGCTAGCAACGGCAGAACGACTTTCCGAGTTGTTCCAACTGAGACCGTCGACCGGATTATAACCAGTTGGCTCCCGTCATAAGCCGACAAGAGTGACTCAATCGCCGCGCTTATCGCCTTGAAGTTCGGCTTGCTTGAATTCGGATAAAGCGGCGTGCCGACCGTGATTATGAATGACGTAAATTGCTCTGGATGGCATTAAATTGATTAATGCAATGAAAGTTCTTGCGGTTGTGCTTGGCAATCAGGTCGTCCAATCCCGGTTCAAAGAAATGGGGGTGGTCTTAGCTAAGCTCGCCTTTATCTTGGGATTAATCTCCGTGCCGAAGACCTCCGCGCCACGCGACGCCGCCAATCGCCAAAGTAAGCCCGACTACTCCGATTTTCAAAGTAAATCATCTCCCATAAGTTTTTAAATCAGCCTCAACCATAATCTTAACCAGTTCGCGGAAAGAAACCTTGCGTTGCCAACCGAGCACGCGGTCAGCCTTCGACTGGTCGCCTAAGAGCAAATCGACTTCAGCGGGACGGAAAAACTTAGGGTTCACGTCGACAAGAAGTTTACCAGTTTTGGAGCAGTAGCCCTTTTCCTCGACGCCCTCCCCTTTCCAGACGATATTAACGCCGACTTCACTAAACGCCGCCTCGACGAATTCGCGGACAGTGTGAGTTTCGCCCGTCGCCAAAACAAAATCATCGGGCTTTTCCTGTTGCAAGATTAGCCATTGCCCCTCGACGTAATCTTTAGCAAAACCCCAATCGCGTTTGGCGTCCATGTTGCCCAAAGACAACTTGTCCTGCTTGCCCGCCATAATCTTTGCAACGGCGATTGTAATCTTGCGCGTGACGAAATCAACGCCGCGCCGGGGTGATTCGTGATTGAACAGAATTCCATTGCAAGCGAACATGCCATAAGCCTCGCGGTAGTTGACGGTTATCCAGTAGGAATAAAGCTTGGCGGCGGCATAGGGGCTACGCGGGTGGAAAGGCGTCTTCTCGGATTGCGGAGCGGTGCCGGGCAATCCGCCGAAGAGTTCAGACGTCGACGCTTGATAAAATTTTGCGTCAGGTTTGTTCTGTCTGATTGCCTCCAACAATTTAATCGTCCCGACGCCAGTTGCCTCTGCCGTGTATTCGGGCACTTCGAAGGAAATTCCCACGTGCGATTGAGCCGCCAAATTATAAACCTCGTCGGGCTGAATCGTGCGAATCAAATTGCTTAAGCCAGAGGAGTCAGTCAAGTCGCCATAGTGCAGAAAAAAATTCGCGTCGTCGATGTGGGCAATGCGGTCGTTGCAGGGCGTGGAGTGTCGACGAATCAGCCCGTGAACCTCGTAACCCTTCGACAACAAAAGCTCCGCAAGATAGGAGCCGTCTTGCCCCGTCACGCCCGTGATAATTGCGCTCTTCATTAATAAACCTCCATGATTTTTTTGCTTAATATACTCGATTCTATTTTTTAAGTCAAACTTCACGGCTTGCAAAAAGGTTGTACGTCGAATATAATTCGGACGGCAAAACAAAATGCCCCGCGAAGTTTGCGAGGCTGAGATTGTTTGAAGGCGGTTTTGCTCCCATTGTATTTAGAAAAAATAGTTAGATAGTTACTGCAGACAGTCGCTTAGCTTGGCGGAGCTTAGGCGGCTGTTTTGCTTTAAGATAATCATTAAACGCGGTCATTAGCTCCAGCTGTCTATGACTTGGACGCGACCGCTGTTCCGTCGCTTTCAAAGCGACCCGCCCTTGCCGCGAAGGCTTCAAGCAGGGCAAATTATAAATCCTGCGTCGTCTGATTTCAAGGCGGCGTTTTTTTACGGCTTGCAATGTTTAGGCTGGC
This sequence comes from Selenomonadaceae bacterium, assembly GCA_017406175.1. GTDB lineage: Bacteria > Bacillota > Negativicutes > Selenomonadales > Selenomonadaceae > Quinella. The sequence goes on from JAFQZB010000199.1 coordinate 16,554, forward strand.
TGATTATACTTGCGCGCGGGAGGTTTTGCATGTGGAAACGAAAAAATTACTTCGCGGCTTCTGGTCGCTGTTCAAAGGTTATTGGTCATCGGAGGACAAGTGGAAGGCACGCGGGCTGCTGGCGGTCGTCATTGCTATGAACTTCGCGATGGTTTATCTGCTCGTCAAGCTCAATGAATGGTATCAAATTTTTTGGGACGCGCTACAAAATTACGAGCAGGAAAGATTTTTCCCGTTGCTAGGGCAATTCACTGCGATTGCGTTCATTTACATAATCATTGCAGTTTACGCGGTGTACTTGCGGCAAATGCTCCAAATCAAATGGCGCACGTGGATGACGAACAATTATTTGCGCGATTGGATGGGCGGGCAAACGTATTATCGACTGCAAGACGCAACCGACAACCCCGACCAGCGTATTTCAGAGGACATCGGGCAATTCGTCAACTTGTCGCTCACCTTGCTTATCAACTTTCTAAAGCAACTGACGACGCTTGCGGCATTCGGCGTGGTGCTGTGGAATTTGTCTGGCTCAATCACAATTGCCGGGCTAGTGATTCCTGGCTACATGTTCTGGTTCTCGCTCGTTTATTCGGGCATCGGAACTGTTTTCGCGCACAAGGTCGGACGCAAATTAATCGGTTTGAACTTCGACCAGCAGAAATATGAGGCGGACTTCCGTTTCAGCATGATGCGCGTCCGCGAAAATTCGGAAAGCATTGCATTTTATCGCGGCGAACAGGCGGAAATGGAAGGCTTCAACCTGAAATTCTCCAACGTCATAAAAAATTATTGGCAGCTCATGAAGAAGACTAAGCACCTAAATTTCTACGTAAACGGCTACGCGCAACTGGCAGTTATCGTGCCGTATCTCATGGCATATCCCAGATACTTTGCTAAGGAAATTCAGCTCGGCGGGCTTATGCAAATCTCGTCGGCGTTCGGGCGTGTGCAGGACGCGTTGAGTTTCTTCGTTGACTCCTACGACACGTTAGCAAGCCTAGCCGCCGTCATAAATCGTCTTGCCGGCTTTACCGAACACATGAACGAGGCTAAGACTGTTCAAAGCAAGGTCACGACCGCGACGGCTCCCGAATTAAAAATCTCCGCGTTGAACGTTTCACTGCCGACGGGACGTGCGTTGCTCAATAAACTTTCCTTGCAACTGCAAAACGCCAAAGCCTTGCTCGTGACTGGTTCCTCAGGTTGCGGCAAGTCGACGCTCTTAAGGACGCTGGCGGGCATATGGGCTTATGCCTCTGGTGAAATCTCTTTGCCGACGGGGGCACGCGTTATGTTCTTGCCGCAGAAACCGTATCTGCCATTGGGGACGCTTCGCCGCGCATTAATCTACCCCGCCGCCGAGAAAGACTCGCCCTCCGACGACAAACTCAAGCGGACGTTGCGACTGGTCGACTTGCCCGCGTTGGTTGATAAGCTTAACGACGCTGACGATTGGAGCCGAATACTTTCCCTCGGCGAACAGCAACGCTTAGCCTTTGCACGAGTCCTGTTGACTGCGCCCGATTATGTCTTCCTTGACGAGGCAACCAGCGCACTAGACGAGCCACGCGAGCTGGAGATGTATGAACTCCTCCGCGAACAGCTACCAAAGGCGACGGTCGTTAGCGTGGGTCATCGGTCTACGCTGTTTAAGTTGCATGACGTGGAATTGAACTTAGACGGCGCGGGCAATTACTCATTAAGAACTATCGGAGGTTGATAACGTGTGGAAAAAAGTTTTACTGGCAATCTTGGTGATTTTGGCAATTATCGGAGCGTTCACGATTTACGGCAGCTACAAAGTCGTTGACAACGCGATTCAGGCTAAGGAACCGCAACTTCGCCAATACGTGCAAATGGACGAAGCCGCGCAGAATAAATACCTCATCGACAACTACCTAGAGATTATGGACGGCGTAGACATCAACAAGGACGGCACGCCCGAAGAAAAAGCAGAGCTCGAACTTTTGAAACAGGTGAACACCTCTCCCGACGTTCGGCAGGCACTTATCGAAATGTGCCGCTCGTTAATGGCGACCGCCGTCCTTATGTCCGATAACGTAACCAACGAACTCAGCGCGTCCGACAAGGCGAAATATCAGCAAGAACGTAGCCAATTGGAGACGCGCCTTGACAAATACGGCAAATTGCTTGAGGCGGCGGGCATGAAGATAGATAAAGACTAAACCCCCGCCAACGTGTCAAAGAAGTTCGGATAGGAGATGTTCACGCAGTCGGCGTCGTCAAGGGTTCCGCCCTCAGCCGCCGCCCCGAAGATTGCCAAAGACATTGCCATACGATGGTCGGCGCGTGTCTTGCATTCGGCAGAGAACTTTTCTCCGCCGCCGCGAATAATCAAAGTGTCGTCCGTTGCCTTGAAGGTGGCGGGCGATATTTTATTGAACTCCTCGACAATCGCCGCTAGCCTGTCCGTTTCCTTGACGCGCAGTTCGCCAACGTCGCGGATAATCGTCGTGCCCTCAGCGAAAGCGGCGGCAACTGCCAACGCGGGTATCTCGTCAATCAGGCGCGGGATAATCTCTCCGCCGAACTCGACGCCACGAAGCTTAGACGAGACGACCTTTAAATCAGCCGCAAGCTCGCCGACCGAAGTCCGTTCGTTGACAAGTTCAATCTTCGCGCCCATATCCCTTAGCACGTCGATAATCCCAGTGCGCGTCTCGTTCACGCCGACATTTTTTATCGTCACGTTCGAGCCGCTCTTAATCGTCGCCAAAACAATCCAATACGCCGCAGAGGATATGTCGCCCGGCACGGAGATTTTATCGGGAGCCGCGAGCTTGTCGGCTGGGAAGATTGTTATTGCGTTACCAACGCGTTCAAGCCTTGCCCCGAATGCCGACAACATTTTTTCAGTATGGTCGCGGCTCGGAGCGGGTTCGATGATTGTCGTTGAAGAGTCCGCGTAAAGCCCCGCCAAGAGGATAGCCGATTTGACCTGCGCGGAGGCAACTGGCATGGCGTAGGTTATGCCGTGAAGTTTCTTTGACGCGGGCAGGATTGTTATCGGCAAGTTGCGGTTGAGGTTGCGTCCGACTATTGCCGCGCCCATTAACGACAGCGGCTTAATCACTCGCGCCATAGGTCTTCGCCTTAGTGAGCCGTCGCCCGTGAACATCGTTAGGAACTTCTGCGGCGCAAGCAAGCCCATTAGCAATCGTAGCGTCGTGCCGGAGTTGCCCGCGTCCAAAATATTTTCTGGTTCATGCAGTCCTTGCCCCGTGATTAAAATTCTGTCGTCAAAGCGTTCAATCTTCGCGCCGAGGGCTTTCATGCAAGCAACGGTCGAGAGGCAATCCTCGCCCGCCAAAAAGTTCGTGACCTCAACGGGGCTGTTCCCTAGGCTCGACAAGATGATTGCACGATGTGAGATTGACTTATCGCCAGGAACCTCTATGGCTCCGCGCAGTCCGTGTGTCAGCGGTAAAATCTTTTTCATGAAACGTTCTCCTATCTAGATTGACAATTTGAATTGGCTGTGATAAATTTCCGGGCGGTTAAACAAGCTTAAAGACAGTGGTAGGTAGCCGATGTTGGCGCGTCGACTCCTTCCTCGTTAGTAATAGAACTTAGTGATTTGGGAACCGGGCGTTGCTCGGCTTATTTTTTTCCGTTGAAGTGGTCGATGACGGCGAGGATGAAGCTATCGACCGAGCAGATAAGCTCAAGCCATTCGTGGAATTCCATTCGCGTCACCTCCTTCCTTCGAGGAAAGAAGCCGACTCATCAGACTACCTACCGCGCCGAATACTATCACGCGCCTATAAATTTTTCAAGAAAAAGCGACCCGCTCCAAGTGAACGAGCCGCTTTTTTCATAGCTGTCCTTCCAATTCCAGATTAATCAGGTTGTTCATCTCCACGGCGTATTCAAGCGGCAACTCTTTGGCAATCGGCTCGACGAACCCGCGAACAATCATTGCGCGAGCCTCCTCCTCGGATATGCCGCGTGCCATTAGGTAGAAGACCGCCTCTTCAGATATGCGACCAATCTTAGCCTCGTGACCAATGTCCGCCTCGTCGCCTTCAATGTCCATGACGGGCAGAGTATCCGAGCGCGATTCGTCGTCTAGCATGAGCGATTCGCAGTTGACCGAGCACTTAGCAAACGAAGCCTTCTTAGTGACTTTGACCGCTGAACGATAAGTAGCCGCGCCGCCCGACTTCGAGATTGTCCGCGTGTTTATGTTGGCTGAAGTCTTCGGAGCCGCATGAATCACAATCGCGCCAGTGTCGAGGTTCTGCCCTTTGCCCGCGAACGTCACGCCAGTAAATTCAGCCCGTGCGCCTTCGCCGTGCAGGACACTACAGGGATAGAGCATCGACACATGAGAGCCGAACGAGCCGCTGACCCATTCAATCAAGCCGCCTTTTTCGACGAGGGCGCGTTTGGTGTTAAGGTTCATCATGTTGCGCGACCAGTTCTCTATCGTCGAGTAGCGGAGGCGTGCCCCTTCCTTAACGAAAAGTTCAACGCAACCCGCGTGGAGGTTCGTGACGTTATATTTTGGAGCCGAGCAACCTTCTATGAAGTGGAGCTTTGCGCCTGGTTCGACGATTATCAACGTGTGCTCAAATTGCCCAGCCCCCGCCGCGTTCAATCGGAAGTACGATTGCAGAGGTATCTTAACGTCGACGCCCGCCGGCACGTAGACGAAACTGCCCCCCGACCAAACCGCCCCATGCAACGCCGCAAACTTATGGTCTTTAGGCGGGACGAGTGTCATAAAATATTCGCGGACAATGTCCTCGTGTTCGACCAAAGCTTTTTCCATGTCCGTGTAAACGACGCCCAAATCAGTCAGCCGCTTTTGTATGCTGTGATAGACGACCTCCGAATCATATTGCGCCCCGACCCCCGCCAGCGATTTCTTTTCCGCGTCGGGTATGCCGAGCCTGTCGAACGTCCGCTTAATCTCGTCTGGCACCTGCGACCAGTCATCGACCTGCTTTGCGTTCGGCTTGACGTAAGTTACAATCTCGTCCATGTTCAGTGCGCTGATGTCCGGTCCCCAAGTCGGCAAGGCGAGCTTGTTATAAACCTCCAACGACTTCAGCCGGAACTCAAGCATCCACGGCGGGTCGTTCTTGCGCTTGGATATGTCGCGGATAATTTCTTCCGTCAAGCCCGCGTCCGATTTGTAAACGGATTTATCCTCGTCGCGCACGTCATATAGTGCCCGTTCTATGTCTTGAATATAGTTCTTCATGATTCAACCTCGAAGGGCGCGTAGCCGTGTTCAGCGACCGCATGGACTAGTTCCGCGCCGCCGCTTTGGACAATCCGCCCGTTCAAAAAGATATGCGCACGATTAACGGGCAGGTGCTTGAGAATCTGCGCGTTGTGCGTGATGATGACGCAGGAATTTTCCGCGTTATGGAATTTCGCCACGCCTCTTGAAACGATTTCCACGGCGTCAACGTCAAGCCCTGAGTCCGTCTCGTCGAGGAGTGCTAGCTTTGGTTTCAGCGTGAGGAGCTGGAGAATCTCATTGCGTTTCTTTTCGCCGCCGCTGAAGCCGACGTTCATATAACGGCTTGCGTATTCGGGCGCAATCTGCAACTCCTTCATGAGCACGAGCAACTCTTTATGGAAGGCAAGGACTTTAACCTTGTCACCAGTGATTGATTGCTTAGCAGTTCGTAGCATGTTCTCGACGGTGATGCCAGGGATTTCCTCTGGGTTCTGGAATGAAAGGAAAATGCCACGCCGCGCCCGTTCAAAAGTCTTTAACGCGGTGAGGTCTTCGCCGTCAAAAAATATTTCGCCGCCCGTGATTTGATATTTCGGGTGTCCAAGGATGACATTCATCAGCGTCGATTTGCCGGAGCCGTTCGGACCTAAGATGACGTGAACTTCCCCCTTGCCGACGTGTAGGTTAAGCCCGCGCAAAATTTCCTTATCACCCGCGCTAACGTGTAAATTCTTTATCTCAAGCAAAATGATTCGCCTCCTAATGTTCAAAAAGGAGCAGGGATATTTTGACTTCCCTACTCCCTAGAAATTAATCCCTAATCAAGGTTTGGGCTTGCCGCACTCGGCGCAGAACTTGCCCTTATTAACGGTTCCGCATTCGCAAGTCCATTCGTTGCTGACGGGTCGGGGCTTGCCGCATTCGGCGCAGAACTTGCCCTTGTTGACGGCTCCGCACTCGCAACGCCATTCATTGACGACGGGTTTAGGGGCACCGCACTCCGCGCAGAAGTTCCCGCGATTATCTTCGTGACCGCAAGCAGAACATTTCCACGTTGCCGGCTTCTGTTGCTGAGTTTGAGCTTGCTGTTGTTGCTGTTGAGCCATAGCGAACAAATTGCCCGCGTTTATGCCGCCCGCCTGATTAGCCATGCCCATGCCCATAAAACCAGTCATCGCGCCCGCCGTATTTTGAGCCGCCGATTGCATTGCCGAGGCCTGTGCGCCAGTCAAGTGAGCCGCCGCCATTGCCGGATTCCTCAACGCGCCATTGCGTTGCATTTCCTTAATCATGTTGGCATCTTCTTCTGAAGCGGAAACATTTGACACGCCGAACGATACCACTTGCAAGCCGCGAAGTTCGCCCCATTTCTTACTAAGAACTTCGTTAAGAGCGTCGGCAATCTCGGTTGTGTGCGCGGGCAAGGCGGAGTATCTGATACCCATCTCGGAAATTCTCGCGAAGGCGGGTTGCAACGCCGTCATAAGTTCAGTCTTGAGTTGTGCGTCAATCTCGGAGCGGTTGTAAGTGTCCTTGACGTTGCCGCAGACGTTCGTATAAAACAGAATCGGATTGACAATTTTATAGCTGTAGGAGCCAAAGCACTTAATCGCAATGTCCACGTCAAGCCCGATATTGTAATCGACGACGCGGAAGGGAATCGGGCTGGGCGTTCCGTACTTGTTGCCGATAATCTCCTTGGTGTTGAAATAGTAAATGCGTTCGTCGCGCCCAGCATCGCCGCCAAAGCTGAACCGTTCCTTCATGGCAAAGAAGATGTCTTGAATGTTTTCGGCTACGGTCTTGTTGCTGTTAAAGATACTCGGCTCGGTGGACTTGTCGTAGATGTATTCGCCGCTGTCAGCGCACAGTTCGACAACTTTGCCGTTCTGAACAATCATCATGCATTGCCCGTCGTTTACGGAAATTTTCGAGCCGTTGGTTATTACGTTGTCGGAGCCGTCATTGGAACTCCAGCTACTCGATTTGCGCCTGTGACCTTTGGCAACGAGTATCTCCGGCGATAGGCTGTCGCAGTAAAAATATTCCTTCCACTGGTCGCCGAGCACGCCGCCCGCCGCCGCCAATGCTGCTTGAATCAATCCCATGTACAATCCCTCCCAAAAAATTTTCCAGATTATATCACGCCGCCGCCCTTAGCGCAAAAAAATAACTCGGCGTCTTAACCGAGTCCATAAGCCTTGCCGCAGAATCAATAATGTCCTCTGCAAGCTTTGATTACAATATCGTTACCTTCAATGTCATAGACCAAACGATTAGCTTCATCAATGCGGCGGCTGTAGCCGAGTCCGTACTTCAAACGTTCGGGCTTGCCTTCACCTTTCATTGCGCCATCACGCTCTATGCTTTTCAAAAGCCGTTTGACTTTATCGGACGTCTTTTTATCCTGATTTTCCCAATAAATGTAGTGTTCCCAGCCAATTTCAGTGAAGGTTCTGCGCATTGACAAAATCCTCCCATTCTTCTTCCGTGAACGATACGACTTTGCCTTGCTTGTATTGCTCTGTGCTACGTTCGATTTGAGCGTAGAAACGAGCCGCCCGAAGAGCCTTCAAGATGTCGACGCCTTTGCCTTCCGCGAGTTGGTCGTTGATTTCCGATTTGAAGAAGAACCATTCCCGCGGCGCAAAAGTTATAGGCTTGGTCTCGTCGATTGCATCGGGGTTAAGTACTTGCGCTTCAGCCATTTAAATCACCACCAAAGGTTTAAGACGCTTGCTTGACGAGGCGAACGATTTCCTCCGCGCCGCCCTCCATAGTCTCCGCCATGATGACGTTGGCAATCGGTGACTCCTTGAGGATTTCTCTGCCGCGTTCTACGTTCGTACCTTCAAGGCGGACGACGACTGGCACGGGAATTGATTTGCCGTCGGGGGAAATAATCTTCGCCGCGTCGACGATACCTTGAGCAACGAGGTCGCATTTATTGATACCGCCGAAGATGTTCACGAAGATACCTTTAGCCTGCCCGCCCTCAAGCATGATTTGGAAAGCCTCAGCAATCTTTTCGGGGGTGGAGTCGCCGCCAACGTCTAGGAAATTCGCAGGCTCTCCGCCGAAGTGTTTAAGGATGTCGACAGTCGCCATAGCCAAGCCCGCGCCGTTTACCATACAAGCCACGTTGCCGCCGAGATTAACGTAATTCAAGCCGAGTTTAGCCGCGTGAAGTTCCTTAGGGTCTTCCTCTGTCTCGTCGCGCAAGGACTCAATATCGGGGTGACGATAAAGCGCACTGTCATCGAAGTTCAACTTAGCGTCCAGGGCGATAACGTCATTTTCAGCCGTGACGACCAGAGGATTGATTTCAGCTAACGAACAGTCCTTGCGGACAAAGGCCGTGTAAAGATTAATCATCAGCTTCGTAGCCTTGCGGATTGTCTCCTTGGGGAAGTTCAGCTTGTAAGCCATGCGCGTTGCTTGGAAGGGTGCCAGCCCTATCGCCGGGTCAATGAATTCCTTAACGATTTTTTCGGGCGACTCAGCGGCGACCTTCTCAATCTCAACGCCGCCTTCCTCCGAACCCATCATCACAACGCGAGCCGTTTGCCTGTCGACGACGAAGCTAAGATAATATTCCTTCTTGATGTTCGAGCCAGCCTCAATCAACAGACGCTTAACGACCTTTCCTTCCGGTCCTGTCTGATGAGTGACGAGCGTTTTGCCTAAGAGTTCTTGTGCGTATTGGCGAACCTCTTGGAGGTTGTGCGCGAGTTTGACGCCGCCAGCCTTGCCACGTCCGCCCGCATGAATTTGAGCCTTAACAACAATCACGTCCGAGCCGAGGGTTTGCGCCTGCTTAACTGCCTCTTCGACCGTGAACGCCGCCCCGCCGTCAGGAACGTTCACGCCGTAGCCGCGCAGGATTGCCTTGCTTTGATACTCATGGATATTCAAAATCTCACTTCCTGTTCTTAATCATGTAAACCGTCTGTCCAGAATTGCCGCTAGTCTTGAGTGCAAAGCCGCCCTCGACCGCCTGAGCTTGAATCTTATCTTGCGTGGCGTAAACGATAATATCAATGCCCGCCGCCGCCGAGGTGAGGTTAGCCGCATTTTTCAAGCCCGCGTTAAGGTAATCAATCGGGCAGCCGGGGTCGTAGCCGAACATGCCCAATTCCATTTCGACTTCGGCAGCCTCCGTCACGGGATAAGACTTCTCGCCGTCAATTTTTTCCCACGCCGCACCTTTTTGGCAAGCCCTGATTTCAAGTTCGGGCAGGGCTTCCGCGCTGAAGGTCATCAACGTGGAAATATCTTCAATGCCCGCCGCCTCGTACTTAATGCTGATTTCGTTATCGTTAGAAATGCTGTAAGTCACGGTCGCCGACTTGCCGCCGAGCGTCGCCGAAAGCTTGACGCCCTCAAGAGTCTGCTCGCCCTGCCAAGTGACGTTTGCAAAGTCCTCGCCGCCGTCGACGACAACAAAGCTTGCCTCATCCTTGAGCAGGAAACAGTTCTTGAAGTCCTTGTTGCGGAACCTCATCGACACGAGACGCGCCCCAAGCTCGCTGACCTTAAGCTCATTGCCTTTGGTGTTGCGCAACGTCCAAACGGTGCCTTCCTTTTTAATTGCCGGCATTTGAATCGTCCTCCTTAGTTACAAGAAATTTATCTAAAAGTGCTTCGTAGTCACGAATCGGCAAGGGGCGCGAGAAGAAATAGCCTTGAATCGCCACCTCGCCCAAGCTAGCCACGTAATCGCACTGGAATTGAGTTTCGACACCCTCGATGACGACGCCCATTTGCAATTCCTCCGCAAGCTCGACGACGAATTTTAGAATGACTGCGACGCGTTTGGATTTTTCAAGCTCGCGGATAAACGCCATATCAACTTTCACGGTATCAAGCGGCATGTCCTTTAGCATGTTCAGCGACGAATAGCCCGCCCCGAAGTCGTCCATTAAAACCGTAAAGCCCAAATTCCTGAAGGTCGAGAGCATGTCTAGCAGTTGTAAGCGATTGTCCGTGTAAGCACTCTCCGTGACTTCGAGTTTTAGCATCCACGGCTCCAGATTATATTTTTCCATTAAGCTTGAAAGGAATTCGGGCAAGTCGTCTTTGTAGAAGTTGAGCCGCGACAGGTTCACCGAGATAGGGACAATCGGTTTGCCCTCGTCTAGCCGCTTGCGTTGAAGTCGGCACGCCTCCTCCCAAACGAAACGGTCTAGCCGAACGATAAAGCCGTTTTCTTCGCAGGCGGGAATGAACTTGCCGGGCGAAATCATGCCGTGCACAGGGTGAATCCATCGGACGAGAGCCTCTGCACTTACGACGATATTTTTACGCGGGTTGAAAATCGGCTGCAGGAAAATCGTAAATTCGTGTTCCATGAGCGCGATTTCCAAGTTATTCTTTTCCATTAGCTCATCAATCATTTGGTCGCGCATTTTTGCATCGTAATAGGCGTAACGCGTCTGATAACTGCCCTTGACTCGTTGAAGTGCCATTCTCGCCCGGTCATACATTTGACTAATCGGCAACTTTCCTAAGTCGCGCTTATCAACGGGATAAACGCCTGCAAAAAATAAAATGTGATGGCTTATGTGAAGGGAACGAATCCTTTCATCAAGGTCTTGAATAATTTTTTCTAAGTTGAGTTCGTCTGTTGGTATACACAAGATAAAATGGTCTGCTTCAGCACGACAGCTTATCGAGGTTCGCGGATTTAGTGTCGCCTTGAAATAATTGGCCGCCTCTCGCAAAATCAAATCGCCCGTATCCATGTGGAATAAGTCATTTATGATTTTAAAGCAACTAATATCCAAGCAAACGATATTATATTCGACACCGTTGCTATCCTTTAAGAGCAATGTCGCCTCCCTGTAAAAAGCATCACTAGTATAAAGCCCCGTCAGTGAATCAAAATTGCTGTCCATTTTGGGCAACCCTTCTTCCTTGTTCAATGCAACTCGCTCCCTTCTGCTTGTAATCTCCAAAATTTTTTCAAGTATTCAACGCCAAAAAATAAATCCCTGCAAAACAACCTAAAGGATTGAAATCCACTTTTGCATTTTATTGACGCCGTGCTATAATTCGCCTGTGCTTGCGCCTATAAACGGCAGGCGGTTAGACCAGAGCCCTCGGACTGGGGGTGAGGATATGCGCGTGATTAGAATCATTATCCGCGTAACAGCACTGACGGGAGCAATCCTGCTCCTACTCAGCAAAACGGCCGCCTAAGCTCCTCCAAGCTTTAGACGACCCAAGTTTCACAGCTTATCTTTAGAAATATTTTATCGAGGGCGAAAACCGCTTCTGTCAAGCACTCCGCTCGCTATCTTTAGCGATGCGGCTTTTTTATTATATTCGCTGTTAAATTTTTTTCAAGCCCGCCAATCAAAAATCTTTAAGCCCAAAGCTCTGCAACGCCCCGATTGAATTTCGCCAGTCGCGTTTGACTTTAACCCACAAGTCCAGAAAGACTTTCGCGCCGAGGAGCATTTCAATTTCAGGACGCGCCGCCTTGCCGACCTGCTTTAACATCCCGCCGCCCTTACCGATTAGAATTCCCTTCTGCGAATCCCGCTCAACATAAATCGTCGCCCGAATAAAAATCGTGCCGTTGTCGCGGGGCGTGAACTCTTCCACGTCCACGGCGATTGCGTGCGGGACTTCATCTTGCGTAGCGTGCAAAAGCTTTTCCCGAATCAGCTCGGCGATTATCAGGCGTTCGGGCTGGTCAGTCACCATGTCGGCGGGATAATATTGCACGCCTTCGGGCAGGAACTTCTTCGCCTCGTCGATGAGTTCATTGACGTTAGTGCCGTCCGCCGCGCTTATCGGGACGACCGCCGCAAAGTCTCTGCGCGTCGAATACTCAGCGATTATCGGCAGGAGCTTTTCGCGCTCAACGAGGTCAACCTTATTCACGACGAGTATCACCGGCTTAGTCGTCGATGCTAACCGTTCCAAAATATATTTCTCTCCGCCGCCAAATTTCTCCGCCGCGTCTATGACAAAAAAAATCACGTCGACTTCCTTAAGCGTGCCCTCCGCCGCCTTTAGCATGTATTCGCCGAGCTTGAGCTTAGGTTTATGGATGCCTGGCGTGTCGAGGAAAATAATCTGTGCGTCGTCTTGCGTCAAGATACATTGAATGCGGCTACGTGTCGTCTGCGGCTTGTCGGAGGTTATCGCGACCTTCTGCCCGACGATTTTATTAATCAGCGTGGACTTGCCGACGTTCGGGCGACCAATGACAGTTACGAATCCCGATTTATATTCCATGTTCATTCCTCCAAAGTAAAAGGAGCCGCGTTTGCGACTCCCGATAATGTCAGTCCAGAAAATCTTTGAGCTTCTTTGAGCGGGCAGGGTGGCGGAGCTTGCGCAACGCCTTAGCCTCAATCTGCCGAATGCGCTCGCGGGTGACGTTGAAACTTTTGCCGACTTCCTCAAGCGTGCGTGCGCGTCCGTCTTCAAGTCCGAACCTTAGCCGCAAAACATTTTTCTCACGTTGCGTCAAGGTGCCAAGAACGTCTTCTAGTTGCTCCTTTAACAGCATGAACGAGGCGGCTTCGGCGGGGGCGGGGGCGTCGTCGTCGGGGATGAAGTCGCCCAGATGGGAATCGTCCTCCTCGCCGATGGGGGTCTCCAGGGACACGGGCTCCTGGGCGATC
>JAFQZB010000023.1 GCA_017406175.1 Selenomonadaceae bacterium
CTGGACTAATCAAATTGTCTACTATCTCGGACCAACGCCCGCAAAACCCGGCGACCCGATTGGTTCTTGCGGTCCGACGACTTCGGGCAGAATGGACGCCTATACTCCCACGATGCTTGACCAAGGGATTAAAGGCATGGTCGGCAAAGGTTCACGCACTAAAGAAGTTGTCGAGGCAATGAAGAAGAACGGCGCAACTTACTTCGCGGCGGTCGGCGGGGCGGCGGCTCTAATCGCTAAGTCCGTTAAAAGTTACACCGTGCTTGCTTATCCCGAACTCGGCCCGGAGGCTGTGGCGGCTCTTGAGGTCGTCGACTTCCCGGCAATCGTCGTTATCGACTGCGAAGGCAACAACTTCTACGAGATTGGGCAAAAGGATTATCGTCACTTCGACATAAGTCAAATCTAAGGAAATAGGGAAGCAGGGAAAGTGAGAAATAGCTAATTCCCCATTTCCCTAATTCCCTTGTTCCCTACAAAAACAAGGAGGTCAAAATGATCCACACAACTTTCTATCTGCGGCGTCTGCATTCTCTATGCGGCTTGCTCGTCTTGGGTATGGTGCTGTTTGAACACATCTTTACTAACTCAATGGCGATTCTCGGTCCGCAAGGTCTTAACACCGCACTCGAAATGATGGAGCTCATCCCTAAGCCGATTTTTATGGGATTGGAAATCGGCGGCATCGCAGTTCCGCTTCTGTTCCACGGCATTTATGGTATTTACATTGCCCTGCAAGCTAAAAACAATCCCGGCAACTATCCCTATGCCCGCAACTGGAATTTTGCCCTTCAGCGTTGGACGGCGTGGTTTTTGGTAGTCTTCCTTATCTGGCACGTCGGCTATCTGCGTTTCTATGTCAAGGGCGTCACGGGCACCCCGATTTCCTTTGAACTCCTGCAGAACTTCTTCCAAAATCCGATTGTCGTTGTGCTTTACGTCCTCGGTATGTTCGCGGCTATCTTCCACTTCTGCAACGGCATTACTACCTTCTGCATGACTTGGGGCATCACCAAAGGTCCGCGTGCTCAAAAAGTTATCAGCATTATCAGCTTGCTCCTGTGCGCGGGCATGTGCTTTATTACGCTCGTCTTCATGGGCAGTTACTTCGTTTACTGAGAATCTTTAGGAGATTTTGCTATGGCGAAAGATATGACTAAGAAAAAAATTATAATCGTGGGCGGCGGCATAAGCGGCTTGCTTGCTACGATTAAAGTTTGCGAACTCGGCGGCGAGGTCTTGCTGTTTAGCTATTGCCCCGTTAAGCGTTCGCACAGCCTTTGCGCTCAAGGCGGCATGAATGCCTGCATGGACTCCAAAGGCGAACACGATAGCGTTTACGAACACTTTGACGACACTGTTTACGGCGGCGACTTCTTGGCTGACCAACTCGCTGTCAAAGGCATGGTCGAGGCGGCTCCGAAGCTGATTAAAATGCTCGACCGCATGGGCGTCACGTTCACGCGCACCCCCGAAGGCAACTTAGACTTGCGCAACTTCGGCGGGCAAAAGAACAAGCGTACTTGTTTCTCCGGCTCCACGACTGGTCAGCAAATCCTTTACGCTCTTGATGAACAAGTCCGCCGCTGGGAAGTCAAAGGCTCCGTCCACAAATACGAGTTCTGGGAATTCATCAGGATTATCAAGAACAAGGAAGGCATTTGCCGCGGAATCATCGCCCAAAGTATGAACACAATGGAGATTAAAGCGTTCGGGGCTGATACGGTTATCCTAGCCACGGGCGGTCCTGGTCAAGTGTTCGGACGGTGCACGGCGTCGACGATTTGCAACGGCTCGGCAGTCAGTGCGGTCTATCAGCAGGGTGCGGAGATTGCTAATCCCGAATTCATTCAAATTCACCCGACGGCTATCCCCGGCTCCGATAAAAACCGTCTGATGTCCGAAGCCTGCCGCGGTGAAGGCGGTCGCGTTTGGGTCTACAAAGACGGCAAGCCCTGGTACTTCCTTGAAGAAATGTATCCGGCTTATGGCAACCTCGTTCCGCGTGACGTTGCTAGCCGTGCGATTTTCAAAGTCTGCGTGCATATGGGCTTGGGCATTAACGGCGAAAATCGCGTTTATCTAGACCTGTCGCACATCGACGGCGATTATCTCGTCCGCAAGCTCGGCGGTATCTTGGAAATGTATTCGGAATTCGTCGGACAAGACCCGCGCAAGGTTCCAATGGAAATTTTCCCCAGCGTCCATTACTCTATGGGCGGAATTTGGGTTGACAGGTTCCATTTTACGAATATCCCCGGCTTAATGGCGTCCGGCGAGTGCGATTACCAATATCACGGCGCAAATCGTCTCGGCGCGAATTCTCTGCTTAGTGCGGCGTATTCGGGCACCGTTTCCGGTCCTGAGGCTATGAAGTGGGCTAAATCCGGTAAAAATGGCTCCGAACTCACGAATGAGGAAATGGAAGCCGCTCGCGTCGAAGTTCAGCGCGAATACGATAAAATTTTGCAGATGAACGGCTCCGAGAACGCTCATAAGCTTCATCACGAAATGGGCGACTTAATGTATAAATATGTTGCCATTGAACGCGATAATAACGGTTTGGATACTTGCCTCGTCGAATTAAAGAAGCTTTTAAAGCGTTGGGACGACATCGGAATCACTGATAGAGGGCATGTCGCTAATCAGGAGGCTATGTTCGTTCGTCAGCTCCGCAATATGATTCTTTATGCGATGGCTATCACTAAGGGCGCACGTTGTAGAGACGAATCTCGCGGCGCACACGCTAAAATTGTTCTCGAAAACGGGCAACGCAAGCATGATGAGAACGGTGACCTCGTTTTCATGGGTCGCGACGATAAAAACTTCATGTTCACGACGATTATTAACTATGACCCCAAAACTGAGGAGCCAATCGTCTCTTATCGCGAATTTGACCACTCATTGATTAAACCACGCGCCCGCAACTACGCTGTCGCCAAGAAGGAGTGATTCTATGTACTGGGTTCATCGTTTCGGGCGCGGTAGCGTAGAGAGGAACGAAATATATCTTGATGAAATTGAGTTGCAGGCAACGTGTTATCTCCTTGAAGAAAGAAATTGTCTTACTGTCGGCTGGAAATGTTATTCCACTTTCACGGAAGACTATCAGCCAAATATCGTCGACGCGGTTGAAAAAGGCGATTTCGTTTCGGTAAAGTCTCTTATGCTTGCAAAGGGGATAAATCTCGGCTGGGCAAGAAGTTTGATTAATTTCACCAAAATGAAACCCGGTGATATTGTCGTTGTCCTGCCTTATGAAACGGAAAGTGTCAACGAATATTTCATTGTCGAGATAAAATCCGGCGCAAAAGGTATTTTGAAAAGCCCTGCTAACATGATTCATCCGTTTACAGTTAGCGGATTTGATTTTGCTTTTGATTCTCGTGCCGGTTGGCAATATTCCCATCGCGGCGAAACAACCAGACTTGATGTCGGCTTTTTCCACGAAGTCGAGGTTTTGGTTAAAGATTCTCCGCGAAACATCATGTCCGATATGTTCAATTATGTCAGAAGTACCAACGCGCCCGTAAAAGATGATAATTGGCGGCAAAAGGAAATTAAAAGTTTGATACCTAAATGAAGGAGTATAGTTATGGCTGAAAAAGTCAGATTTATAATCGAGCGGCAGGACGCACCCGATGCGAAGCCTTATACGCAAGAATTTGACGTAGATTATCGCCCCGGTTTGAATGTCGTTGCCTCGCTCATGGAAATTCAAAAAAATCCCGTCACTGTCGACGGTAAACGCGTTCCGCCGGTCGTTTGGGAATGTAATTGCTTAGAAAAGGTTTGCGGCGCGTGTATGATGGTTATTAACGGCAAAGCTCAACAAGCTTGCTGCGCTCTCGTCGATAATCTTAAAAAACCTATCAAATTGCAACCTGCGCGCACTTTTCCCGTTATTCGCGACCTTTTAATCGACCGTAGCAGAATGTTCGAGGCTTTAAAGCGAATTCAGGGTTGGATTGAGTTAGATGGCTCTTGGGAGAACCGCGAAGCCCCAATTCAGAACCCTTACACCGCTAGAACCGCTTATGAGATTTCTCGTTGCATGACTTGCGGTTGTTGCTTGGAAGCTTGCCCAAATGTCGGTCCGCAATCCGATTTTATTGGTCCTTCGCCCACTGTGCAGGCTTATTTGTTCAATTTGCACCCGCTCGGCAAATTCGACGCCCCTAAACGCCTTAATGTCCTTATGGAGAAGGGCGGCATTACTAGTTGCGGTAATTCTCAAAATTGCGAGGCCGTTTGCCCCAAATCCATTAAATTAACCAAATATCTCGCCCAACTCAATCGCGATGTGAACATTCAGGCTTTGAAAAATATTTTCGACAACTAATCACAAAAAATTATCGGGTCAATCGTCAATGCGGCGGTTGCCCCGATTTTTTTACGCAAAAAAATCCCCCGACGTTTATTTTCCGTCAGAGGATTTTTTTTAGCTTGCAATGCTTTGTTTTTGTTTACGGAGCCGCGATTGTCTCATTCTAGCAAGTTCTTCTTCCATCAACGGTAGAATTCCCTTATAAATCCTGATACGAACCATAAAATCATCTCCAAATAAATATTTTTCCTTGATTCATATTGATTCATCCAAAATTTTTGTCTAGATTATAACACGACGGCTTGAAATGGGAAATATAAGCTGAAAAAACATTTTTGAGGCTTGAAACGGGTGATTTTCAGTGCCGATTGTAAAATTCTATGTACAGATAATTTTACGTTAAAAAAATGGCGTTCTGACGCGGGTAAATCGACCGTAAAAAAAACACACCGATTTTTGGGCTGATTTAGAAGTCTGATTGAAAAATTCTACGTACATAGAATTTTCTATTTGAGCAAAAAAATAAGCCCCAGCAAGGTTGCGAGGGCTTTTTTAGTGGCAATAATTTTTTAGAATAAGCCGCTGATAACTCCTTCGGGCGTAATGTCAATCAATTCGGCGGCGGGGTGTTTGGGCAAGCCAGGCATCGTCATAATATTGCCCATAAGCACGACGACGAAGCCCGCGCCCGCAGAAATTTTGACTTCGCGAACAGTAACGCTGAAATCTTTGGGGCGAGCGAGTTTAGAGGCGTCATCGGAGAGAGAATATTGAGTTTTGGCAATGCAAATGGGTAAATTTCCGAAACCGAGCTGTTCAATCTCAGCGAGTTGTTTTTTAGCGGCGGGCAGGAAGGTCACCCCGTCCGCGCCGTAAATTTTCTTCGCGACCGCCAGAATTTTATATTTAAGGCTGGTATCGTCTTCGTAGGTGAATTTGAAGTCCTTATCGTCGTTAAAAGAGTCCTCAACGGCTTTAGCGAGGTCGATACCGCCGTTTCCGCCTTCCGCGAAGAC
>JAFQZB010000200.1 GCA_017406175.1 Selenomonadaceae bacterium
AACTCAAATGCCTTAAAAATCGACAGGGCACCAACTACGATTGCTTTTTCAACTACTTCTCGGCTCACGATTGCTTTACTCCATGCGAAAAATTCGATGAAGCCTCCAACGAGAATAATGAACAACAAAAAAATACTACTACTAAACGTAATAACAAAAATGGACTCATCTAACAAACGAAAAGCCGCCCAAACGTACAGGCGGCTCTTCGTCCCCTTGTCTCTTCGATTTCCTTTTGATAAAATTCCTTTGCCAAAAAATTTAAGTCTGAAAAGACAGAAAGGAGTTTAGGTTTATGAATCAGCGAAATGATAACACCAACACCGACAAAACGCAAGCCCTAATGAAATCGGGCAAAGCAGCCGAATTTCTCGGCATTGGTCACAGAACTTTTAAACGCTTGGTAAAAGCGGGCAAAGTGTGTCCCGATTTTGTGAGCGACGGCGGGCACAATTTTTTCTCCGAAGAAACACTGTCCCGTTTTAAAGCTACGAAAATGCAAAACGGGACAAAAGCGGGCAATGAAAACGAGCAAAACGCGCAAAACGGGACAAAAGCTGGCAATGAAAACGAGCAAAACGCGCAAAACGGGACAAAAGCTGGCAATGAAACCGAGCAAAACGCGCAAAACGGGACAAAAGCTGGCAATGAAACTGCACTGGTTCCGACTTCAACCAAAGCTATTATAAAATTCGTTGACCCAGAAAAAGAAATCCTTTTCAATAATAACCCAAATGTATTTCCTGATACCCAATTCTCTCCTAAAGATAAAGTAAGCAATATAGTCTGGAATAACGAAATTGATATCGGCGACGACATTGGTGTCATTACCATTTTTAAATCCGAAAATTTCGGTTGCATCGTTAAACTTAACTACGAAAAAATCATGAATAGTAATGATGTAATCACCGGAGCTGAACTTTCTCCTTTCGACCGCAATGTTTACGACAGCGTCGTTACTCTCTACGCTGCCGGCAATAAAATGTTCCCTCTTCAAGACATTTGGCGCGTCTTTTCTCAAAATCCTAATGCCAAACTTACCGAAGTCGAGCGCAAAAAACTTCTTAAAAGCCTTTTCCACATCGCCAGATTTTGGATTACCATTATTACCGACCATTCCGAAAAAACTGAAGTCTGGGCAAAAAAGAATTCCAATCCTGAAAATAAACCTTTTAAACCCGAACGCAAATTCTATAAAAAACTGCAAAGCAGTTACACCGGACATCTTCTCGAATTCAGAGTCATAGCTAATCGTTGCGTTGAAACTGTTCACTCAAATAACGGTCAAGACATCATCGAAAAAGAAACTACTGCTGAAATTTTTGAACTTGGTTTTTGTCCCATTCTCTATCAATACGCAAAAGCCAAAGGACAAGTCGCATCCACTCCCATTAGATTGCTTAACACCTCCGACAGAAGTAACAAAAAAATCGTAATCAACCGTGGCTATCACAACGATGAACTTGTCACATTTCTTGCTCGCGAAATTGACACCATGAAGAAGAGCTCCACCTACAACAACATCATTCTCCTTGAACGTCTTTATATCATTGACGGAATCGAAAACATACAACAAGGCAAAAATGACCTCAAAAAGAAAAGAAAACAAACTCGCGATAAAATCGAAAAAATCCTCACTCACTTCAAAATCAACGGCGTTATTAAAGGACACATTTTTCATAAGAAAACATTCGGCAAAGCTCTCACTTTTTATTCTGTCGAAATCCTGATTTAAATAAATATTATAAATAGTTCAGTCGCTTTCAATACAATTTCATGAAGTATACCTTCGGAAAAGTCGGTAACCCGTTCCGGAAAAGTCGGTAACCCGTTCCGGAAAAGTCGGTAACCCGTAAACCTCGAAAAAGAGCGCGAAAATGGCGTCAGGACGCGAAAAATTGACCCTCTCTCAAAACGCTGTAAGTACTATAAGTAATATAAGTACTGTATAGCGAGGCGGACGC
>JAFQZB010000201.1 GCA_017406175.1 Selenomonadaceae bacterium
CTGGCATTCGGGAAGTCTTAATCATCACGACGCCGCAGGACAATCCGTTATTTAAAGCGTTGCTAGGTGACGGGACGCAACTGGGCTTGCAAATCTCCTACGCCGTGCAACCAAAGCCCGAAGGTTTAGCGCAAGCGTTCTTAATCGGGGAAGAGTTCATAGGCGGCGAGGGTTGCGCGTTGGTTTTGGGCGACAATATCTTTTACGGCTCGGACTTTGCAAAGTTGGTTCAGCGGGCGGCGGCTCACGACGAAGGCGCGACGGTTTTTGCTTACTACGTCAACGACCCGCAGAATTATGGCGTTGTGGAATTCAATCGGCAGACGGGGCAAGCAGTCAGCCTTGAGGAAAAGCCTAAGGAGCCGCGCTCAAATTATGCCGTGACTGGGCTTTACTTCTACGACAAGGACATTGTTGACGTTGCCAAGTCAATTAAGCCGTCGGCGCGTGGCGAACTGGAGATTACCGACGTCAACAAAGTTTATCTGGAGCGTGGCACGTTGCGCGTAGAAAAAATGCGGCGGGGTTATGCATGGCTCGATACCGGCACGCATGAATCACTACTGCAGGCGGGCGCGTTCGTCCACACGATACAGACGCGGCAGGGCTTGAAGATTTCTTGCATTGAGGAGATTGCCTATCGCATGGGCTACATCGACGAGGCGCAGTTGATGAAACTTGCCGAGCCGCTAGCTAAGAACGAGTACGGGAAATATCTGCAACGGCTTGCCAAACACAGACGATAAAAATTTTTCTTGACTTTAAATAAATGCGGGTTTATAATCGCGCCTGTGTTGGGGACGTAGCTCAGCTGGGAGAGCATCAGGTTCGCAATCTGGGGGTCAAGGGTTCGAATCCCTCCGTCTCCACCAACCATAGAGAAAATTCAAGGCGGAAGTTCAAAGCTTCCGCCTTTTGCGTTGCCAAAAAAAATCGCCGACATCTCTGCCGACGATTTTTTATCTTATTTAACTTCCATGTATTTCTTCTCCGAATGCGAAATAGTAGCCGACCTCGAAGCATTCTTCTAAAAATTTCTTGTCCGTCTCGTTCGTCACTTCCGATATTGGGTCTTTGGCTTTGGTTGAGTTATAAATTTTCCCGTCCGCCAAGCAAAAGCTCTGATGAGTTGCCGTCGCGTTCCTCGGAGAATACTTAGAACTTATCGGGAAAATCTTTTGCTCCCAAACCTTGACGCCGTCGGAATTCGTCTTTACCTTGATTGAATACTTGTCTAAGAAAAACGGTGCGTCGTTGTAAAAAGCAATGAACACATAATTTTTATCCGTCGGCGACCGCGCCGGGTCATTGATTGCCAATTTCTCGCCGCTCGCCAAACGCGCCTTTATGCTCTGTTCAAAAGCCTCCGTGCTTTTCCAATCACTCTTTAGCATGGAGCCTTTCTTCTGCTCTGTCGTTGCAGTAATTTTTTTATCGGGCTTAAGTTTTGGCAGGTCATAAGCATGAGCCGCGCCGCTTGACACGAGGAAGCACATCAGTAACACTGCCGAAAATTTTTTGAGCACTGGACTCACTTCCTCGCCATGAATGCTACGTCAAGTTCTTGAAGTTCGAGTTCTTGTTCGTCTGTTGCGTTTTTTTTTGGCGCGATAATGCCTATCAGCAACTCTGGCGTCTCGAAACGGTTGCCTAGAATCGTTAGCTTCCAATTCTGCACATCGTAAAGGGCTTGTCTCATACCGTCGCCGTAGTTGACGACGAAACTGCCGTTATGAAACTCGACTAGACCAATCCGCCCGTCTTCGGTGGAGATAATGTCGTCTTCGTAGATTTCCTTGCCAGTGTTATCAACAAGCCCCGTGAACTGTCCGATTGTCTTTGAGTCCACGCGATAGCCTTCGTAACCGTTTTCGTAAACGAATATATGCGCCTGCGGACCGGGGTCGCCGTATGTCCCACGCTTAAGATAGAATCCGTAAATCCAAACGCTCTTCATTTCGCCGCTGAATATTTGAAAAGTTTTTAAGCCGCGATATTTGATTTCACGTTCTGCCATGAAAGGACACCTCCGACTTTATTAACAAATCAAAATTTCATGCCCGCAATTATAACATTGATTTTTTTTTCGACAAGTCTTTTGCACGTATTCTTATAAAAGCTTAGCGGGTACCAGCGAATCTTTCCTACATTCTCCGACCTCCTTTAATCTGAAAAAAATCTTTATCGTTCTATTCAATGGGGATAATACTTTTCTTTTCTATTTCCGCCTAAAAAATTCCTGCTAGCGCAAAAAATTTTTTTCACAAAGTCAAAAGAAATTCTTGCAAGGTGACGTTCCGCACGCCGCCAAAAGTTTTTTCGGGCTTCAACGTGATTAAAAACTTATTGGAGTCGTCAATAGCTCTAAGCGGTCGTGTGCTTCGACGGATAGAATTCTTCCCGTCAAAAACTTGGATAAAAGTTTTCTTGCCGTCGCGTTCCGCCACAAAGCTAACATTCATCGCGCCGAACCGCCCGCAACTTACATCATAGCCCCGCCGCAATAGTTCAATGCAAACGGCGTTTTCCATTAAAGTTACCTCGTCGACAGCCGCAAGCGCGGAAAGTATCCCGTTGTCGACGCAATAAAATTTTTCTCCGCCAATCAAAGCATTGCCCGTCTTTATGTCAAAGCGTGGAATCTTCCTGAAGAGTTCTTCGCCGCAATCTAAATAATTTCTGAAGGCGTTCCTCGAACAGCCCAACTCGTCCGATATTTTATTCGAGCTTACGGGGCTTCCAGCGTTCTGAGCAAGCGTTTGGACTATCAAGCGGAGGAGCTCAGCCCTCTGCAGTGAATTCCTTTCGACTATGTCAAACATTATCTCATAAGCCGCCCCGCGCAACAGTGCCTGAAAAATTTCTTTATCAAGGTCGGCGGGAATCCTAAGCAGTCCTCCGAAGTGTAGATAATTTTGCAAGGCATCTTCCGACGGAAAATCTTTGGCGTACTCGGCGAAGGACGGCGGATACATTTTCAGCACGTCGCAGTTATCAGGCAGGAGCACGGAAATTTTTTCGGCGAGCCGCTCACTTGAGCACGTCACGTAAATTTCTGCGGGCATACCGACGAACAGAGCATTAATTGCCTTTTCACATTCGGCGACGCAATCTACATTGTCGAGGAGCAAAAAGAATTTCTCAAGCTCCGCAGTCTTCGCCGCGACGAAATCATAAAGCGTTTGGAAGTCCCTAAGCCGCTCGTCCGCCGCACAGTCGATGAAGATAATTTCCTCCGCTGCCACGTCCTCTGAACGGAGACGCTCAGTAAAATCCTCAAGCAAGGTCGTTTTGCCGACGCCGCGCACGCCAGAAATTATCTTGACGGAAAAATTATTCTTAAGCTCAAGTAGTCTCTCTGGATAAAAATTCTCCATGCTCATTCACCTCGCAAAATTTTTTTTATTCTATAACATGACTTCGCGTTTATCAAGTGGCGTATTGACAAGGCGTCTTATAGGTGTACAATGTTCCTGCTAAAATTTTTGATTCGGTGTTGAAAGGGTTTTGCAAACTTGCGGCGAAGATTTTTTCAAAAGCAAACAGCACTAATACAGGAGGTCAATTCATGATTAAGCTAACGAAATTCAATTCGGACGCAAAAAAGCGCGGCGAGTTCATTTTGAACGCCGAACTGATTCAAACAATCGAAACTACGCCCGACACCGTCATCACGTTGGTGAACGAAAAGAAATTGATTGTTGAAGAACCAGCCGATGAAGTGGTGCGCCGCGTGATGAAGTATCGCCGCGCCTTGAGACAGTTCTAATCGTGGAGGGAAAAAATTATGCCTGATGAAGAAAAAGAAGTCGAGACCGTAGCCGTGCCGCCTCCTCCTGCCGCGTCGTCCAAGAAGAAGACCATAATATTAATCGCCGTGCTAGTAATCGTCGGGTTAGCTTTGGCGGCGGGTATATCGCTTTTCGTCGTGACAAAGGTTATGGGCGACATTCCAAGCGGCGGCTCCGAGGAAAGCGGCGAAGTCCGCTATCATGACGCGGGAGTATTCGTCAAGCTCGGCGACCCCAAGGAAGGTATCCTAGTCAACGTCGGCGGACCTCGTAGCGGGAAGTATCTCAAGGCAAGCATTATCGTCGAGTTCAATCCCGGTAAAAAGTCCGTCATAAACGAGGAGACCAATACCCTTCAGCCCGATGCCGAAGTTAAGGTTAATGATGTTGCTACTCAATTCCTGCGGGCGACTTCCCTTGAGGACTTCGACGCCGATAAGCAGGACGAGTTCAAAAAGCAATTCAAGGACGCGCTAAACGCGGCACTCGGCGGCGGCTCCGTCTATGACGTTTACATTACCAGTTTCCTCTTGCAGTAAGGAGGGAACATTTTGTCTGTTGATGTCTTAACTCAAGAGCAGATAGACGCCCTACTTGCCGCCGCTAATGACGAGTCCACCGACTTGGAACAGCTAAAGCAAGAAGAGCCTGCCAGGAAAATTAAGGTTTACGACTTCAAACGCCCCGATAAATTTTCCAAAGACCAAATCCGCACGCTGTACATGCTCCACGAAAGCTTTGCACGTCTGCTGAATACTTACATGAGCTCGCACCTAAGGACGCTTGTAAATGTGGACGTTGCCTCGGTTGAACAGCTTACGTATCAGGAATTCGTTCAATCGCTAGTCAATCCGAGCGTGATAACAATCTTAGGAGTTCCGCCGCTAAAGGGCAACATAATCTTCGAGATTAGCACGGAGATAGCCTTTGCTTACCTCGACCGCGTGTTTGGCGGCGACGGCACCACGGCGATTAAGTCTCGTGTCCTAACCGAAATTGAAGATGCGGTTATGCGTCGGTTCGTCAATTCGGCAATGGAACGTTTCAAGGAGTCTTGGTCGAACGTCACGCCGATGAATCCTATCCTTGAGGCGACTGAATCAAATCCGCAGTTCACGCAGATTGTTCCGCCAAACGATATGGTCGTTATCATCACGATGAACACCAAGCTCGGCGAGGTCGAAGGCTTCATGAACATTTGTATTCCGTACCTCGTGCTTGAGCCGATTATGTCAAAGCTAACGACGACATTTTGGGTTGCCGCCTCTGCCGCCAAAGACGACAAGAGCGGTTACGCGGAAATCATTCGTAAGAAACTCAACAAGACAAAAGTCCCGTTCGTCGTCGAGGTCGGGCGCGTGCAGATTACGATTCGCGAGTTCCTGACGTTGGGTTTCGGCGACGTGCTTCAGCTCAATACTAAGGTTAAGGAAGACTTTCCTTGCATGGTTGGTTCAAATGCGAAATTCCTTTGCAGACCCGGCACTTTCGGCAAAAAGCTGGCGGTGCAGATAACTCAAGTCGTACAAAAAGGAGAGGAGGCGGCTGATGACGATGAGTGATTTGTCACAAGCTGAAATTGATGCGTTGTTGGCGGGAGCCGGCGGCGATTCAAGTGGTGATTCTTCGGGCGGCGATGCCTCTTTTGACGGCGGCGACTCCGAAGAGCTTTTATCGCCGATAGAAAAGGACGCCCTCGGAGAAATCGGAAATATTTCAATGGGCAGTGCGGCAACGACCCTATCAACATTGCTCGGACATAAGGTTAATATCACGACGCCTAATGTTACTGTCGCGCCGATGAACGTCATCCAACAGCATTACCCGTTGCCTTATCTGGTCGTCGAGGTCGCGTACACAGTCGGCATTGACGGCAACAACGTCTTTGCAATTCAGGCGACGGACGCGGCAGTTATCGCCGATTTGATGATGGGCGGCGACGGCACTAATCCCGACCCTGAACTCAACGAAATTCACCTAAGCGCAGTCGGCGAGGCTATGAATCAGATGATGGGCGCAGTCGCTACGAGCCTGTCGACGATGTTTAACAAAAAAATTGATATATCGCCGCCAAAGGTCAATCTCGTCGACTTCGGCAAGGAAGACCTAGCAAAAGAAAATCGGACTGAACCGATGGTGCGCGCCGCGTTCCACATGGAAGTTGACGGCTTGATTGATAGCGAGATAATGCAGATTCTTACAGTCAAGGTCGCCAAAGAAATGGTTAATTCGCTCATGGGCGGCAATGATGAACCCGAACCCGCCCCCGCTCCAGTAGCACAGCCAGCGGCACCGACTCCGCCTCCCGCACAAAAAGCGGCTCCAGCCCCTCCTCCGCCCCCGCCGCAAAATTATCCGCCGCCTCAGCAAAATTATCCGCCGCCGCCTCAGCAACAGTACCCTCCGCAAAATTATGGATATGGGAGTTCACAAATGCAGCCAAACGTCGTAACAAATATGCCAGTATCGCCCGCGCAATTCACGCCCCTTTCCACGGAGCCAGTACAAATCAACGAAGCAAATATCGGATTGATTTTGGACGTGCCTTTGCAGGTGACAGTCGAACTCGGACGGACGAAGAAGACAATCAAAGAGATTCTCGACTTGGCAACGGGTTCAATCGTGGAGCTTGACAAATTGGCGGGCGAGCCCGTCGAAATACAAGTGAACGGACACTTCCTAGCAAAGGGCGAAGTCGTCGTTATCGATGAGAATTTCGGCGTAAGGATAACGGAGATTGCCACGCCCGCCGAGCGCGCCGCCCATTTGACGTGATAAAAGCTTGCCGATTAAAAAAGTATCAGTTATAATTGGCAACCGAAAGTAATGAGTGTTGTGACTTTAAAACTAAAAATTAAACGGGAGAGATGGATTATGGCAGTACGAGTTTTAGTCGTCGACGACGCGGCTTTCATGAGAATGATGGTCAAGGATATTCTTTCCAAGAACGGCTATGAAGTCGTCGGCGAAGCCGAAAACGGACTTAAGGCAGTCGAGAAGTTTACCGAACTGCGCCCCGACTTAGTGACGATGGACATCACGATGCCCGAAATGGACGGAATCTCCGCAGTCAAGGCGATTAAAAAAATCGACCCGAAGGCGAAAATCGTCATGTGCAGTGCTATGGGACAGCAGGCGATGGTTATAGAGGCAATTCAAGCGGGCGCACGCGACTTTATCGTTAAACCCTTCCAACAAGACCGCGTGCTCGAAGCAGTGCGCAAAGCCGTCGGCTGATGACTGACAAGATAAAATTTTATCTCCCGACTGCGCTAGTGCTCATTGGTCTGATTCACTTTGGCGGCTCCGCAGAGGCTGTCGGTGGGTATCTGGAAGGTTACGAGGAAGTCGACCCCAGACCCACCGGCGTTTCGTGGTGGTCGACTCTCGCTTATCTTATCAGTCTGTTCGCCGTGTTCGCCGTCGTGTTGGTTATGGCTTACTTCGCCGCAAGGTTTATCGGCGGACGATATAACGCAGCGCGTATGTCGGCAAGCGGCGGCAGAATCCTGGAAAATTTACCACTCGGACCTAATCGCTCTGTCTGCACCGTTGAAATGGGCGGCAGGGTGTTTTTGTTAGGCGTGACTGACCACAATATAAACCTCCTAGGCGAAATAACCGACAAAGAACTAATCGAGCACCTGCACGCGCAATCCCTGAACACGGGCGACTTATTCTCGCAGGAATTCGGCACGCTGTCGGATTTGGTTAGGAAAATCCCGCTGTTCAAAAAGAGGTCGTAAACATTGATAAGATTCATTTTAATCAGCGCGGTCGGCTTGCTCATGATGAACTTTGCGGAGGCGGCACCTATTATCCCAAGCGTCAATGTCGAAGTCGGCACGGCGGAGACTCCCGAACAAGTCGCCTCAACCTTGCAAGTCATAGCCGTCTTGACGCTGGCGACAATCGCACCGGGGATTTTGATGATGACAACGTCCTTTATAAGAATCGTCGTTATCATCGGCTTCCTAAGGAACGCGCTGGCAACGCAAAACGTCCCGCCGAATCAAGTTATCGTCTCGCTGGCAATGTTCATGACGTTTTATATCATGGCTCCTTATTGGTCACAGGCGAACGACAACGGCTTGCAACCCTACTTAGCAGGGCAAATCACGCAGGAAGAAGCGATAACCAACGTCCTCGAACCGGTGCGCGAGTTCATGTTCCGTCAAACGCGTGAATCGGATTTGGCACTGTTCGTGAACCTATCCGAAGCCGAACGCCCCGAAACTCAAGAGGACGTGTCGACGTTCGTGCTAATCCCCGCGTTCATCATCAGCGAACTTAAAACCGCGTTCCAAATCGGCTTTATGCTGTACGTGCCGTTCATCGTCATTGATATGATTGTTGCAACGACGCTTATGTCAATGGGTATGATGATGTTGCCGCCGGTCATGATTTCTTTGCCGTTTAAAATCCTGCTGTTCGTGATGATTGACGGTTGGCATTTGCTGATTCAGTCGATAATTGTAAGTTTCCGTTAGCGGAGGTGTGACATGTCAGGAGATTTAGTTATTCAGCTGGGGCAAGAAGCGTTAATGGTCGTCTTGCTGGTGTGTGCGCCTATGCTCGGTTTAGGGCTGACGGTCGGTTTAATGGTCAGCGTCTTTCAGGCGACGACTTCAATCCAAGAACAGACGCTTGCCTTTATCCCGAAGATTATCGCGGTCTTCGTGGCGATTCTGATTTTCGGACCGTGGATGCTTCGGATTATGGTTGAATTCTTTTCGGGAATATTTATAGGCTTGCCGTCGCGTATCGGCTGATGTCGGGAGGTCGATTGTTTGACAGAGATTGACTTGTTCGACATACTTCAAGGGCAAGTAGCGGCTTTCTTACTTGTGCTGACGCGGACGAGCGGCATTTTTTTTATTTCCCCGTTCCTTGGCAGTCTAAATATCTCGTACAAGGTGCGAGCCTGCGCGGCGGTTGTGCTTGCGGTATTGCTCTTCCCTGTCGTCGTCAAGCTTTACGTCGTCGAAGTCCCTGCGACAACTTTGCTATTCGCGTTCACGGTCGTTAAAGAACTGTTCGTCGGCTGGCTTATCGGTTTGGTCGGATATATCGTCCTTTCCGCAGTGAACATGGCAGGCAAGATTATGGATATGCAAGTTGGTTTCGCGGTCGTGCAGATGATGGATCCGACGACTCAACAGCAACAAGGTATGATTGGCACCTTCCTTTACAACCTGACGATAATTTACTTTGTCATAACGAACGGGCACCACGTAATCATATCCGCGTTGGCTGAGAGTTTCCGCATTATCCCGCTTGATTCAATGGTCTGGAATACGTCGCTACCTCAGCTTATAAACGACTTGACGGCGGGCGTCTTCCTAAACGGAATGAAAATTGCAATGCCAGTGACGTTCGCAATCCTGCTTACTAACGTCGGAATGGGTATCCTAGCCCGCACGATGCCACAGATGAATATTTTCGTCGTCGGCATTCCGTTGCAGCTCACGATTGGCTCCGGTATGTTGTCGATGGTTCTGCCGTTCTATATTCTCTTCTTGGACGTGGTCTTTAATGAAATGTATGCAAATATTTCTATCGCGCTTAAAGCCCTTGCCCCCTGACGACGACTTTAAAAATTTTGTCTTCGACCTGCAACGCTTTGACGGCGAGAAGACAGAGGAGCCGACTTCAAAGAAACGACAGGACGCACGCAAAAAAGGTCAAGTCGCCAAGAGCCAAGAGCTTAATACGGCGTTCGTCCTGCTAATCGGTTTCCTTATCCTGCGTATCTTATGGGAATTCATCTACGGCAATATCGCCGAGTACACAGTTTATCTTTACTCGCACCTATCAAGTAGCATGTCGACCGAGGCAATCTCCGAACTGTTTATAGGAATCATGATTCTTTTGGCTAAGACCGTTATGCCCGTGATGTTCTCAATCTTAATCGTCGGACTCGGCATTAACTGCTTCCAAGTCGGCTTAATGGTATCAACGGAGAAATTGGAACCTAAGCTTGACAACCTAAACCCCATTAACGGCTTCGGGCGCATCTTCTCTAAGCGGTCACTCGTTGAGCTTGCCAAGTCAATCTTTAAAATCATCGTCATTGGCTATTTCCTCTTCCTTTACCTCAAAGACCAGATACCGCTCCTGCCGCAATTTATCTTCTTCGACTTGCCACACTCACTGGCTACGGCGGCGGACGTAATCTTTACAATGGCGTTTCAAGTTATCGGCGTGATAATGTTGATGGCGGCGGCGGACTACGCTTATCAACGCTGGCAGACCACGCAAGATTTGATGATGAGCAAGCAGGAAGTCAAAGACGAATATAAACAGATGGAAGGCGACCCGCAAATCAAAGGTAAGATTAAACAAAAGCAACGTCAAATGGCAATGCAACGCATGATGAGCGAAGTCCCGAAGGCTGACGTTATCATCACGAACCCGACGCACTTGGCGATTGCCCTGCAATACAAAAAGGGAATGATTGCCCCGCTCGTCTTAGCGAAAGGTCAAGACCTCGTCGCCGAACGTATCAAACAAATTGCTCGCGAACATCATATAATCATCGTCGAGAACAAACCGGTGGCGCGTGCACTGTTCGAGGCGGTCGACGTGGGCGGCACTGTCCCTTCCGAACTCTATCAAGCTGTCGCGGAAATTCTCGCCTACGTTTACAGAATCAAACATCGCAAAGCCGCTTAACAAAGGAGGTAACTCATGCCCGCACCCGCAGATATTTTAGAAAGCGAACCCCGAACGCTAGGTTCAATTATCCAAAGGTACAGCGACGTTATCATTGCCGTGACGCTCGTCATGATCGTCATCATGATGATTATCCCGCTACCAACGTCGCTTTTGGATTTGCTTATCTGTTTGAACATTACAATCGCCCTCGTCGTCATCATGAGCGCGATTTACAACGAGGAGGCACTTGACCTATCCGTCTTCCCGTCGCTACTCCTCGTGACAACTCTTTTCCGATTGGCTCTGAACATCTCCTCGACGCGGCTTATCTTGATTAACGGCTACGCGGGCGAAGTTATTACGGCGTTCGGAAATTTCGTTGTCGGCGGCAATCCCGTCGTCGGCTTCATCATGTTTATCATCTTGGTTATCATCAACTTCATCGTCATAACCAAAGGCTCCGAACGCGTCGCGGAAGTTTCTGCCCGTTTCACATTGGACGCAATGCCCGGTAAGCAAATGGCAATCGACGCGGACTTGAATCAGGGCGCGATAAACGACGCGGAGGCTAAAGTTCGCCGCGAAAAGATTCAACGCGAGGCGGACTTCTTCGGGGCTATGGACGGTGCCTCTAAATTCGTTAAAGGTGATGCGATTGCCGCGATTATCATCATGTTAATTAATATCGGCGGCGGCTTCGTAATCGGCATGGCGCAAAAGGACATGGACGCCGTAACCGCTCTGCAGACTTATACGCTTTTAACCGTCGGTGAAGGTCTCGTCAGCCAAATCCCCGCGCTTTTAATCTCCACGGCAACTGGTATCATCGTCACCCGCGCCGCCTCTGAAGGCAACCTCGGCAATGACATCGTTAAGCAGCTGTTCAATAACGAGCGTATCTTCTTCATCAATGCTGGCGTCTTGCTCATGCTGTCAATCGTTCCCGGTCTGCCTGGCGTGCCGTTCGCGTCGTTGGCGTTGGTTTGTGCGTTCATTGGCTACAGCCTGCACAAAAAATCCGTCGTCCCCGAAGAAGTCAAAGAGGAGCAACAGCAAGCTAAGGAGAAAACGGAGGCGACGCGTCCCGAAAATATTATTTCCCTGCTACAAGTCGACCCAATGGAGCTTGAAATTGGTTATTCGTTGATTCCGCTTGTCGACACGGGGCAGGGCGGCGACTTGCTTGACCGCATTGTAATGATTCGGCGGCAATGCGCGTTGGAACTCGGTTTAGTCGTTCCGACGATTCGTATCCGCGATAATATCCAGATTAAGCCGAACGCGTACATCATCAAGCTAAAGGGCATGGAGATTGCTCGCGGCGAACTCATGCTTGACCACTTCCTAGCGATGAATTCCGGCACGGTCTTTGAAGAAATTCCCGGCATTGAAACTGTCGAGCCTGCGTTCGGACTGCCGGCATTGTGGATTCCTGAAGCCCAACGCGAACAGGCAGAATTAAGCGGCTATACAGTCGTCGACGCAGTGTCGGTTTTGGCAACTCATTTAACGGAAATCATCAAGCAACACGCCTCGGAAATTCTCGGTCGTCAGGAAACTCAAAACCTCGTCGACAACCTCGCAAAGAGCAATCAAGGACTCGTCGACGAAGTTGTACCAGAACTTTTGGGCATTGGCGAAATTCAAAAGGTCTTGGCGAACCTGCTAAACGAACGAGTTTCAATTCGCGACATGGCAACGATTATGGAAGTGCTCGCCGATTACGCCCGCGCCACCAAAGACCCCGAAATTTTAACAGAATACGTGCGCCACGCTATGGCAAGGCAGATTACGCATCAGGTCGTTCAGAACGGAAATACCTTGCCCTGCATCACGCTTGACCCCGCGTTAGAAAATCGGATTGTCAGCGGCGTCCAGCGCACAGACCACGGCTCCTACGTCAGCCTCGACCCGGATTCTATGCGCCGTATGGTTAATTCCGTCACGAACGAGGTTGAGAAGCTCGCCAATCAAGGTTATCCCGCCGTCGTGCTTACAAGCCCTGCCGTGCGTCTGTACTTCCGCAAACTCATTGAACGTTCGGTGCAAGGTCTTACAATCGTTTCGCACGCCGAGATTGACCAATCGGTTGAGATTCAGATTATCGGCGTTGTCAGGCTTTGATAGTTGCAATTAAAAAGGCTCGTAGGTTTCAAAGCCCACGAGCTTTTTTGTTTGTCAAAGTTCGATTGGATTGCCTTGGGCGTCAAGCGGCTCCGTCAGAAGGAAGAGCGCGCTTAAGTCTACGTGGAAAATAATCGTGTACTCGTCCTCGTCATCAGCCGCGCCATTGAACTTGTTGCTGTAAAGGAGCGACGCCGCGTGGCAGTAGTCGTTGACTTGTTCGCCGAACGCGCTAGTTTTCTTACTGCAAATCGGCTCAAGGAATTTAAAGACGGTGCCCGCCCGAAAGATTCCATCGACGAAAACTTTTTCCGGCAGATAGTTATTCGCCTCGGCGAACGGAATTGCAACCTTCGCACGCAAGAAAAGATTTTCAAAGTCCAAGTTGGTAATCATGACATCACCTCAGAAACTCACGGAGAACTTTGACTTCTTGTCGTCGGCAATCGTGAGGAAATCGCTAAAGCCGGTCATGTCCAAAACCTCGCGGACGTTCTGTCGAATGTTGCGGATTTTCATTGAGCCTTGCTTGTCCATGCGCTTTTGAAGTTTAAGCAACGTGCGCAAGCCCGCCGAGGAAATGTATTCCAAGTCCGCA
>JAFQZB010000202.1 GCA_017406175.1 Selenomonadaceae bacterium
AATTATTCTATCATACTTTTTACACTTTGCAATATTTATTTTGAGGGCAAGAAAAAAAGCCGCAGACGCCTTCCATCCCGCCCACAGCTTTTAATGCATGTCGTTAGCGTCAGCCGTCGTAGCCCAGTTCCTTAGCCCGCGTCAAGTCCGCTTGAGCTTGTGTTGTGTTGCCGAGTTCCTGATGGCACATGCCGCGCAGATAATATGCAATTGCTAAGTTCGGATTGAGTTCGATAGCCTTGTTCGTGTCGTCGATTGCTTGTTGGAAGTTTCCTAACATTGCATAAGCCAAAGCACGACTGGTATAAGCTTCCGGGTAATTGGGCTGAAGTTGAATAGCCTTCGTCGAGTCGGATATACCTTGATTGAAGTTGCCCGACAACGTGTAAGCTAGCCCACGATTGTTGTACGCTATCGCAAAGTTCGGAGCCAGTTCGATTGCCCGATTGTAATCGCCAATCGCCTTATCGTATTGGGCTAAGGCTCTGAAGACTTCGCCGCGATTGTTATACGCCATTGCAAGTTGCGGATTGAGTTCGATAGCTCGGCTGTAATCGTTAAAGGCTTGCTCATGCTGCCCTAGGGCATGATAGACATTTCCGCGGTTGTTATACGTTAATGCCTCCTTGGGATTGAGTTTGATAGCTCGATTGAAATCTTGCAACGCTTTATCGAACTGTCCTGAGTTCCTAAGGAGTTCGCCGCGATTGTTATACGCCAAAGGTAGTTGCGGATTGAGTTCGATAGCTCGGTTGTAATCTTTGAAGGCTTGCTCATGATTCCCAATGGCTTGATAAACATTGCCGCGGTTATTATATGCTAGGTCGAGTTGCGGATTGAGTTTGATAGCCCGATTAAAATCTTGTAAAGACTTATCGAATTCTCCTAAGTTCCTGAAGACCTCGCCGCGGTTGTTGTAAGCCATCGCAAGGTTCGGATTGAGTTCGATAGCCTCGTTGTAAAGTCGAATCGCCCCACTGTAGTCCTTGGCGTAATAGAGCTTCAA
The DNA here is from genome assembly GCA_017406175.1 of Selenomonadaceae bacterium. Lineage (GTDB taxonomy): Bacteria > Bacillota > Negativicutes > Selenomonadales > Selenomonadaceae > Quinella. Next base: position 1,007 of record JAFQZB010000202.1, read on the forward strand.
GCCCTCCTCAAGCTTCTGATTGGCTAGGAAGTCGCGGTCGGCTTGTTCCATTTGCTGACGAAGTTTATCCTTTTCCGCCTTCGTCTTAGCGCGTTGATATTGCTCGGTTAAGTCGGCGGCAAGTTTATCGTTTTCGGACGCGGCGTCTTGCAGGGTGTTGTTCTGCTGGACGATTGTCACTTTGTCCTTTGCGTCGCGGGAGAGCCAATCGCGTATGCCGTCGGGGTCAATCTTAGCCTTAAGCGTGGCGGTGTAAAGAAGTGTCGTCTGCTGTTCGCTAAGGGGAATAATTTTCTTGTCGTAGTGAACGTCGCCGACGAGTTCAATTATATTGTTCGTGACGGCTAAGACTTCATCGTCTGCTAGCTCGAAGTTAATCATCCGCGAAAAAGTTTTGAGGTAAACACCGGCTTTCTTCTGTGCGTCGACTTGTGCCCGTTGCTTAGCTCGTGCCATAGCGATTGTTTGATTGTCGTCGTCGTTGGTGTGCCATTGCCCCGTGCCGTCGAAGACTTGAACCGCCGCGCAGACAACCGCCGCCGTCGTCACGCTCGCAACGATTAGCAGAGCCGTCAACGTCTTCCGAATAATTCTTCCCATAGTCAATCCCTCCTTGCGAAGAATTCTACATGATTCATTAACCGCACGCAACGATTGAGAAAAAAGTTTCGACGTGATAAACTGTCGGCAAAATTTTAGAAAGGGGAATTTTTATGGCAGTCTTAGTTTGTGGAGGCGCGGGCTACATCGGTTCGCACACGGTAAGGCAACTCATTGCGGCGGGCGAGGAAGTCATCATCGCCGATAACTTTAGCACGGGACATAGAGCCGCGATTAATCCTGCCGTGAAGCTTTACGAGTGCGACATCAGAGATAAAGCCGCGTTGAAGAAAATTTTTGCCGAGAATGAGATTGAGGCGGTCTTCCACTTCGCGGCGTATATCGAGGCGGGCGAGAGCGTCCGCTTGCCGCTGAAGTACTTCAACAACAATGTTTACGGTATGCAAATTTTGCTTGAGGCAATGACGGAGTGCGGCGTTGATAAGATTATCTTCAGCTCAAGCGCGGCGGTTTATGGCGAACCTGAACGCGTGCCGATTGACGAACTCGACAAGACGGAACCGACCAACCCTTATGGCGAATCCAAGCTGATAATGGAAAAGATGATTCGTTGGGTCGGGGCGGCGCAGGGCGTTAGCTACGTCAGCTTGAGATATTTTAATGCGTCGGGGGCAAGCGAGGACGGCTCCATTGGCGAAGACCATCACCCCGAAACCCATTTGATTCCGCTTATTTTGCAAGTTCCGCGAGGCAAGCGCGACCAAATCACGATTTACGGCACGGACTACCCGACGCACGACGGCACTTGCATACGCGATTATATTCACGTCGTCGATTTGGCGGACGCTCATATTTGCGCCTTGAATTATCTTCGCGGCGGCGGCAAGTCAGACGCATTCAACTTGGGCACGGGGCATGGCTTTTCAGTCAAAGAGATTATCGACGCGGCGGAAAAGGTTATCGGTCGGGAAATAAAGAAGGAGTTTGGCGCACGCCGACCCGGAGACCCCGCCCGATTGATTGCCTCAGGCGCGAAGGCTAGAAAAGTTCTGCAATGGACGCCACGCTTTGACAACGTAGAAAAAATCATCGCGACGGCTTGGCAGTGGCATAACCTACACCCCAACGGCTACGAGGAGTGATTGACATGACTAAGATTATTTTCTCTGACATCGACGGCACGTTCCTTAAGGACGACAAGACGGCTACTGACCTTCACGCGGCGGCGATTAAATCCGTCGTCGCTAAGGGCTTAAAGTTCGTCTTCGTCTCCGCGAGAATGCCCGAAGCCATTTATCCGATAACCGACGCCCTCGGCATGACGCACACGCCCGTTATCAGCTACGGCGGCGGCTTTGTCCTAACTGAGGCGGAAGAAGTTATCTTCGACAAAAAAATTTCCGCCGTCGACGCGAAGTCAATCTTAGCGGAGATGAGGCATTGGCAAGACATCACGATTAATTACTACACGGGGCGTCGTTGGTTCGTCGAGGCGATTGATTGGCGGGCGCAACGAGAAGCCGACATTACGTCCGCACCAGTTGAGGTCGCCGTCTTCGACGAGCTATTAGACGAAAAGATTTTCCCGAACAAGCTTATGGTCATCTGCGAGCCGCCCACATGCGAGGACATGGAACGCGAGCTTAGCAAAGAGTTCCCCGCGCTTAACGTCGTCCGAAGTGCCCCATATCTTTTGGAAGTCATGGACAGGAGCGTATCGAAGGCGACAGGGATTGAAGTCATGCTAAAGCACTACGGCTACACGGTCGACGAGGCGATCGCTTTCGGCGACAACTACAACGATACGGAAATGCTAAGCTATGTCCCTCAAAGCGTGGCAATGGCGAACGCCCCCGACGACGTAAAAAAATTAGCCGCCCACGTCACAGACTCCAACGAGGATAGCGGCATTTATACTTATCTTGTTAAGCTCGGCATTATCGATAGGTGCGCTTCTTAACGAAATCATCGTAGCTCATTGAGCGCGTGTGCCTTGTATGCGCCCATTCGTGTTCGTTGCGGTGAATGAAGCCGAGGAAGATTATCGGAATCCACGAGTAAACGAACAGCGGATAGAACAGCAGATACCACCACGACTTGAGCTTAGCACGGACTTTGACGAGGATAATCATCGGCAAGACGTACTGGGCGACCATGATAACCATTAGGATTTGACTCGGCAGGACGGAATAAATATTCGTGTAAAGCGTGCCGACGAACAGTTGGATATAACTCATAAGGAAGAAGAACGACGACAGCATTAGGAAGTGCGGCTGCAAAAGGTAAAGGCAACCGTCCCACAGGCGAATATCTTTGCGCCGCCAGCCCTCACGGAGCATTTTAGGGATAAAGCGATGCGCCACGTCGAATTGACCTTGCGCCCAGCGTTTACGTTGCGTCCACGATTGCGTAAATGTCAGGGGCTTTTCGTCGTAGACAATGGCATCATGCGCCCACGTCGTCTTGAGACCTTCGGCAAGTGACTTCATGGTAAATTCCATGTCTTCAGTTAAGCACGTCGCCCGCCAACCGTATTTCTTCAGCACGTCAAGGGTAATGCACATGCCCGTGCCTCCCAAGACCGCTGACAAGCCGATATTAGTTTTTGCAAGGTGGCTGACGTAATCGATAACCCAAAAGGCAATCGCGAACGTGCCGCTGACCCAAGTATCGTAAGGGTTCTTAGCGTCTAGGAAGCCTTGAATAATCTTGTCGCCCTTGCAAAGGCGGTTGTTCATCTCCATTAAGAAATTCGGGTGAACGAGATTATAGGCGTCGAAGATAGCTACGGCGTCATAGACTTGCCCGCGAGTTTCCATTTCAAAGAGCCGTTCAAACATCCACTCCAGAGCAAAGCCCTTAGACTTCTTAGTCTCGTCGACGCGGCGGCAGACAATCGCACCGGCATTAGCGGCAATTTCGGCGGTGTTGTCGGAGCAGTTGTCCGCGATAACGTAAATGTCGTAGAGTTTGTCGGGGTAGTCGAGTGATTTTAAATTTTCAATGAGCGGGGCGATAACTGCGCTTTCGTTGTGAGCGGCGACAATCACGGCGAATTTTTTTTGCGGCGTCTTGACCTTGACTTCACGTCGACGCCACATGCCGCAGAAGCCTATAACGCAAAGATAGAACGTGAACACGAACAGCACAGCTTGAATCGGAACCATGATTACATCGAGCGGATAATTGAACATGCCTTGACCTGTCTTCCAAAAAATTTTTTCCATACTAATTGGCGGCGGCGAGCTTGTCAAGCCGTGATATAATCGCCTTGGAGGTGGAAATATTGGAAAGTTCAACGTTCATATATTTTTTGACGGCGTCGGTTCTGTTGACGCTTGCGCCGGGACCAGACATTTTATATTTGCTGACGAAGAGTTTATCTGACGGGGCAAAGGCGGGAATCATTCTGGCTTGCGGGCTGGTTAGCGGTATCGTCTTCCACACGACTCTTGTAATGGTCGGGGTGGCGGCTTTCATAAAATCTTCGGCGACGGCGATGCTCCTGCTGAAGATTTTCGGCGCGGCGTATCTTTTGTTCTTGGCGTTTGGAGCGTTCAAAGCGGCGCGGGCGGATAAAAAAATTTCTTTATTGCGGTCGGGTTCAAAGGTCGCGGCTACAGCTCTTTACAAACGCGGCGTCTTGATGAACGTCCTCAATCCAAAAGTCTTGCTGTTCTTCCTAGCGTTCCTTCCGCAGTTCGTTGACCTGTCGAGGGGCGGCGCGAGCTTGAGGATTTTATTTTTGGGCGTGGTGTTCGCTGTGCAGGCTCTGATAATCTTTTCGTGCGTGGCAATGTTCGCTGGGCATGTAAGACGACTTATCTTAAGCAAAAAAAATATCGGACAGCTCCTCGGCTTTATCGAGGCAACTGTCCTTGCGTTAATTGCGCTTACGTTGATTCTGTTTTGAATTTATTTTTTGACGAGCTTGGAGCCGCTGATTTTATACGTGTTGCCGTCGATGTGGAAGGTCATCGCTGTGAAGTTCTTAAACGTAATAGAGCCTTCGTCGAACGTGAGCGCGAGCGTACCTTTGGAATCGCTATAAGAGGACGTGAAGTCTAATCCGTCAAGGGTGAGCGTGTCGCTGTTTTCAAAGCCGTAGATAATATCTTTGCCATCGCCCTCCGCATAGATAAACTTATCCGCTCCCGCGCCGCCCCAGAGACTATCATTACCAGAGCCGCCTTTTATACAGTCATTATTTGAACCGCCGAGCAATTTATCATTTCCAGAGCCGCCCGACAAGGTGTCTTTACCGTCGCCGCCGCTTAAACTGTCATTTCCAGCTCCGCCGAGCAATTTATCGTCGCCCGTGCCGCCGCTCAAAGTGTCTTTGCCGTCTCCGCCGCTTAAGCTGTCATTATTGGACCCGCCAAGGAGTTTATCGTCGCCCGTGCCGCCACTTAACATATCATTACCAGAGCCGCCACTTAGATAATCGTTGCCAGCTTGTCCGTAAAGCTTATCATTGCCCGCATTGCCGACGATTGAATCATTTCCGGAGCCGCCATAAATCGTGTCCTCAGACGAACCGCCGCTTATCGTATTTGCTAATGAATTGCCCGTAATTTTTATGGCTTTAGTCCTAGCGGAGGCATTGACGGTCTTAATTGCTGAACCGATAGTTACCGATGACTTATCAGAGTTTGTCAGCTTCAAAGTCGTAGTAGTTGGGCTAGATTTCTTTGTACCGTCGATGTTGAGAGTATCCAAACTCGCCGCGCCTTGCAAAGTTATCTTGCCAGTGCCGACCGTAACGATAATATCCGAGCCTCTCTTGGTTGAAGAATATGTGCCCGTTCCACCGCCTATTTGCAGCGTCGAAGTAGAATCAAAGCCGACAATTTTATCGTTGCCGTCTCCGTTAGCGTATTTAATTAAGTTATTATGCTTTTTGCCGTCATAGTCATATTCGTCAGTCAAGTCCACATAGTCATCGCCTGCCCCGCCAGATATGGTGTTGCCTGTGCCAGAGCCAATACATTCAATGGTATCGTCACCGTCGCCGCCATTGATTGAAGAATCATAGAGCCGACCATCCATGTAGTCATCGCCCGAACCGCCGTCAATCGTAGCATAGGAACCGTTGATGCCGATAAAATCATCGTCTGTGCCAGCGTTAATTACAACATATTGACTATTCGTATTGTAAATTAAATCGCTACCTGCGCCGCCGTTTAACGTGACATAATGACCATATTCATTTTGAATGAAATCGTTGCCGTCGCCGCCATCAATAAAAACATTGTTGCCGCCATTATAGAAGATTACGTCTCTTGTATTTGTGATTGAATCACTGCCGCCGAGACCGTAGATTATCGCGCCGTCTAGTGTGTTGTTAATGATGTCGGCATACGGTGTCCCCGTCTTTAACGTTGAATCTGCAGGAGTCGTATCAGGCGGAGTAGTATCGGGCGGCGTCGTGTCTACATCGAAGAGTTCACCAAGCGTTATAGTTCTGTCTATTGTGCGATAAGTAACGCCCGCAATTTGCGATATATCTGTAACGCCCTGCAAAGTTATCGTGAAGAGGCGGAAGTCTCCGTCCTCCAAAACAATATAGTCGCTTTCCTTGCGCCACTCCAAGCCACTACCGTCAGTTTTATATTCATCTAATCTTATGGTGTCGTTGTTTGAAAGATCCGTGATGATAAGGTCGTTGTGATATGGACCGCCTTGATAGAAAGGATCGAAGCGATAAAGATTTCTGCCAGAACCTCCGCTTATCGACACGCTACTTGATTCAATGAACCAAAACGTATCATTGCCTTCGCCGCCAGTCAGTGTGATATTTTTTGCCGAGTTCAATGGAATAAATAAATCGTTATCGTCGCCGCCGTCAGCGTAAGTACGATCTGTTTTTGTCCAAACCGTATCAGAACCTTTGCCACCGTAGATTGTTGGATTTCTGGTATTTCCAGTCGTCCCGATAAAGTCATTGCCGCCCCCGCCATAGATAACATCGTTCGTGCTGTTGGCATGCAAGGAAATTTTATCATTTCCTGCGCCAGCATAAAGCGTTTGTTCAGGACCGGCGACAATAAGATCCTCACCGTTGTTCTTGGTTCCGTAAACGACTTTGTTGTCGTCAAAGAACCATGTACCGTAGTCGAGATTATATTTGAATGTTTCCCCACATGTAATGTTGCATAACTCATCACTCCTTCCTTAAAGCCTAAAAAACTAAAATTATCCTGTTCATTATCCCCCCCCCCCAATGCCCCGTTGTCAAGCTTTTGGGCAAAAAATTTTCGGGCGCGTGCAAAAAGTCGCGGCAGGAAAATTTAGGCGGCAACAGAATCAATCAGCAGAAAATTTTTGGGACAGGTGAGCACTTTGAATAAGGTAAAAGCAGTCTTGCGTAAGATAAGAAATATTTTAATCGGGCTAATCGTGCTGATGATTCTAATCGTCGGAGGATTCGTGGCGGCGGTGAAGTTCGACCTTCTAAGCACGGAAGATGTTGCCATGCTAAATGAGGAGCTGGGCTTATATCGGTTGCCCTTCGTCGGCAATGGCAGATATTTTGAAGTGCCCGAAGGTGTAGAATGGCCGCCGCCGCCGGAACCAGAACCAGAGCCTGAACCCGAACCAGAATCTAAACCCGAAGAACCAAAGCCCGAAGTCGTCGAGCCGCCTAAGGAAGAGCCTAAGCCGAAGAAAGACGACAAGCCCAAGGAAGTCAAAATCGACAAGAAGGCAATCGACGAGCAACGCGCTCAACGTGAGGCGGAAGAAAAGAAACGCCTTGCACGGCTGGCAAGAATCTACGAGAGCATGAGACCGCAGGAGGCAGCTAACGCCCTTATCAACGTCGATTGGGATACGACCGTTTTAATCTTCCAGCGCATGAGCGAAGACTCGGTAGCACAGATTTTGGCGAAGATGGAGCCCGAAGCCGCCGCGCAGTTGACTGAAATGCTTTACGCCGGCACGCAAAGACGAGTAACCACGCCTTACGACACCATGAGAAACGAGCCAGTCACCACAGCGGAACAAGTTTCAGGGGCGGAATAATGCAAAAGTTCATCAATCACACGAATCATCCGGCGGCTAAGTGGAGTATCGAACAGACTTCTGCGGCTCAAAGCTACGGCGAGATTGTGGACGTTCCTTTTCCCGCCATAAACCCGCGGGCGACCTCCGAAGAGATTGCCGAACTCGTCAAAGCCAACGCAGAAAAGATTTTGGAGCTGGGGGCGTGCGTCGTCTTGTGCCAAGGGGAATTCAATTATACCTTTGCAATGGTCGAGCGGCTTAAGGCTTCGGGGATAAAAGTTTTGGCGGCAACCACTGAACGCATCGTCGCCACAGAGCTTTTGCCCGACGGCTCCTCCAAACATACTTCAACGTTCAGATTCGTTCAGTTCAGAGAATATTGACTGCTTGCGGTATTGAAACAAGTGGGCTAAATTTGCAGGTTTTCAACTGTCTTGATAAGCCTATTGTGCAGAACCATTACTGCTTGCGGTTTGTGGCAAATGAAAAATCCCGCCGAACGCTCGACGGGGTTTTTTGTTGTCGGGAAAATCTTAGCGGAGCTGTTCAATCTCCTTGAGGGCGGCAAACATGAAGTCGCTAAGCTCGGTCGCCGTCTCGAACTCGCTATCATCTTCGCGGGCGTGATTGCTGTGATTGCGCTCGTTCTTTATGCGGAAATATTTTTCCATGACGTTGAAGAAAGTTTCCTCGTCAAAGTGCAGGTCGAATATTTGAGCGTCAAGCATCATCTTCAAACGGCAAATCGGAGCGTTGCGGCGACAGACCAGCGGCGGGAAATATTTTTTGGCGTCGTCGACTTTCAGCTGTCTTAGCTCGTTCAAAATGATTTTCCGTTTCTTTGACGGCGGCGCACCTTCGAGTTTCGGCTTAAGCGTGTCGAAGAAATCTTTCAGCGGCTTAAGCTCCGCCTCCGATAAAGTTTCAAACTCATTAGCGTTAATGCGTTGCAGAAGTTCATACTGCCTCCGAAGTCTTCTTTCATTCGCGCAGACAATGTGCTCCTTATCAATCGGCGCATTGCTGACAAGTTTAATGTTCGTGCAAATCTTCTCGGCGAGCGTATCAAGCTGCCTGTGCCACTCGTCGTAGTCCAATCCGTTCTTCAGCGCGTCGGGAATATTTTTTATCAGCGTGAAGTACGGCTTTTCCATTCTCGATAGCGAACTGCTTACCAATTTGACGAGCGGTTGAAAGTCCTTGTCCTCGCTCTTGTAGACGTTCAGCAGATAAAAATTTGGGCTACGCACATCATCACCCATGGCGGCTTCTAACTTCCTATCCTCGTCCGCCCGCTGAGTAATCAATCGTTTCTTGCCAAGGTATTCGGGAATGCGTTCGGTGTAAAGCGTCAACGCCTGCTGAAGATAATCCTTCTCCAGGCACCAGCGGATAACCGCCAAGTCGTCGAGGTCGCGATTGACAATCAGCCCGTGATAGTCTTTGCGAATTCGTTCAATCAACCGAGCCATCAACATATCCTCAACGTCATCGGCGGCGGGCTTGAAGTCCCTTACTGCGTCATGAAGATTTATGATTGCCTCGCTGAACTGTCCGTAGTGGCAAAGCTTTATCGCGCCCGCAAAGTTCTTCATCGCCGCCAAAAGATTTTTCAGCGACTCCGAACGCTCCTTGCCTTGATAATATTTTTCCAAAGCATTCACGCTGCCGAAGTTCACGAACTCTTCAACGCCCGCCATAAGCTGGAAAATGTCGTAAATGTTCTTAAGCTCCTCGACGTTTACAATCTTAGTTTCAAAGTCGTAATTCGAGTAAAGGACACTGCCGACGGTCAAGTTGCTGTACTCCAAAAGGCGCGTGAGCTCCAGCATAATCAAATTCACGTGCCGCATGCCGCCGGTTAAGTCGACGTGCAAGGCAACTTCCGCGCCCTTAGCAAAGTCTTGAATGAGCCGCGCCATTTCCGTGACGCTCTTAATATTCTCGTCGCCGGTCTTGTCTTCGTCGAATTCGTAAGTTGAGGTCTCGACGTTCGGCGCAAATGCTCCAAGCCGCTCAAGGAAGAAGTCCAGATGCGTTCGCGGGTTATCGGCGGCAATCGGACTGCGTACTCTCTTCGACGCGATGATAAAAACTTTGTCTAGGCTGATATTCTTCTTCAGCAGGTAGAGGACGGCTGATTCATTGGTCATCTTGATTGCCTCGCCGCCTACTTTCTCGTAATGTGCCTCGTTGGGTCGCAACGGACTGAGGAACAGGAGCAGAATATTTTTCGCCATAGGAATCCCTCCAGAAGTTTTTGCACGCATTATATTTGGTCGGGCTTTAGTTTTCAATCGGCTTGACGCGTGGCGGGCGGCTTATTAAAATGGGCGCGATGACTTTTAAGGAGGGGATTTTATGGGTGAACTTCAAGCACTGCTTAGCCAAAGAGAGACGCTAGCTGAACAGTTGCGCCGCATTGCCGAGACTTGCGAGGGGCTGGAGAACGAATCGAACGCCGCGCAGGTCGCCTTGCTCAACGAAGAGCAACTCAAGCTGACCGCAACCAAGAACGAGCTTCAAGGGAAGGTCGCCGGGCTTGAAAAGCAGTTGCTCGACCTCAGCCGCAAAATCAATGAACTGTCGGGTTCGGGCGTCGATAGGATTTTGAACGCTATCAAAAATCAGCGGTGGTTCTTCTTCAAGAACAAGCCAAAAGTTTTAATGGACAGAGACACCGCGATTCTTTGGGCGAATCTGCAGTATCTTTCTGAAAGACCACATACAAATAATTATGTTAACGTTGTCAATAATTTAACGTTAGATGGTTATAAAGGATGGTCTATTCCTAGCAAAAGCAGATTAAATGCACTGGCGAGTTTTGCAAATCAGTTACATTTACCTAATGAAAAGTATTGGTCAGAAAATAGACATTATGATTATTTAAATGGCTCGTTTAGTGATACCAGTGGTAGTGGAACATATAGACTGCTCCCTTTAAATTCCGTTCTGCGACCAAAGGATTACGAGCAAAATATTTCGCCTATCAACACGATTTACAGCGAGAAAGAAAAACTTTTGATGACGCTGAATGTCTTCGTGACGAACGGACTGGAGCCGATATTCAACGACGCGGCGATAACCGAGCTGTTCAGGCAGATTTACATCGTCAAGCCCGAAGTGCAACGGCAACTTACGGAGATTCAACAGCAAATCGAACGCCTCAACGAAGTAGAGCTAATCTCGCCGAAATTGGATTGGCTCGCGCTGAAAACGAAATTCGACATGGGAGCAAATGCCTCGCCCGTGCGCTACGCCGAGTCGCTGAAGAATTTGACGGAACACTTGCTGGAGAAGTTCGACGACTACACGGCAGAGAAATCCGCGGCACTCGACGAGCTGATAAAACTTTCGCCGCCCAATGAACTCGTCCCCAACGTCAAGAGCGTTCGCGCAGATTTGGTGAGCTTCCACGACGACGCCTTAGACTTAACGGCAACACTGCTGAAGACAAGCGGCTTGATGAGATTGACGGAACTTTTAGCCGAGACGCGCCCGCCCTTTGAAACGGTGACGGAGCTTTTAACGGAAAAGGTTCGGCAGGTGCTGTTGAAAGTGGAGTTCTTCGAGCTTCAGCCAGAGTTCGTGCGGTCAGCGTGTGCGGCTCTCAATCAGAAGTTTGAATTCCGTTCGGAGTACTTGCGGCAGTTCCACATCATCGACCACGCGGCGCAAAAGGTCCTTGCCAATCTGATTCGATACGTCAAGGCGGGGCATTTGCAAAAGAAGGTCAACGAGACTTTGACGGCGGCGGAGATTGCACTCAACCACTTGCAAAGTTATCGCGAGGAGGTCGCCGCGCTTTATAAGAAGTCTCCTAACGACAATCCGCCCAAGGAAGAAATTGCATTGTGCATTGAGTCGTTGCAAAAGAATTTCGCGGAAGTGGCTTCGCTACTCGACGAGGAAAAGGAACGTCATCGCGTTGGAAATTTGCATCGACCTATCAGCGAAGAGCTTGCCCTCATGAAATGAAAAAGTGATTCGATTAATGGAAAAGTGATTTGGAAATCTCCTGCGATTTGTGGTTTAATACTGCAAGATGTTCGCGGGATTTTTTTATGAGGTGTTCCAGATGAATATAGTTCAAAAGTGGCAAGACTTACTGAAGGTGCGTCGTTCGGATTTAGCGATAATCGGCGTGATAACGTTGATATTTTTGGTCGTGATAGCGATGAATGACCGACTGATATTCCAAATGACGACGAACCAGACGGAAGAAATCGGACAAATGCGGTTGGAAGTAATTCGCGGCGACTTTCAAGGAACATTGCAAGCGGCGGAAGGCACAACAATACAAATGGCGACGGAGGCAGAGCAACTGATAAAGTCAGGGGCGACACGCGAGGATATAAAAAATTTCTTCTATAAACGGAAGAACGAGCAACGGCAATTAACAGCGGGCGTCTGTTTTAACGTTTACATAGCGGGAAAAGATTGGGCGATAATCCCGAACTTCAACATGCCGCCGGATTATCACGCGCAAGAGAGAACTTGGTATAAGGGCGCGGCGGAAAATTCAGGGAAGATATTCATTACGGAACCATATATAGACGCGATGACGGGCGAAATGTGCTACACGATGTCGAAAATCCTGCCAGACAATGAAACGGTCGTCGCATTGGATTTCAATTTATCGGAAGTGCAAAAGTCGATAGCAAGGATGAGTTCGACCAACAACAACAAAGCCTTAATCGTGACGAAAGACGGAATGATAATCGGCTACACGAACATGAGCTTTGTCGGCGAGAAAATCAGCAAGAAATTACCCGACTACGAAAGTATCTTGAGCCAAATAGTTCAGGGGCAAAATGAAAGTTTTGTAACGGAATTGGACGGCAAAGAGCATACGATATTCAGTACTGAGACCTCGAACGGCTGGTACATGATATTGAGCGTGGATAATTGGGTTTTTTACAAGAAGAGTTACATACAAATCATAGTTACGACGCTGATAAGTCTGCTGATGATGTTGGCGATAATTTTTTTCTATCTGAACGCGCGGAGTAACAGCCTGCAGGCAGAAAAGGCTTTGCGAGTTAAGGAAGAATTCTTATCGCGGCTTTCAAAGGAGTTGCGTGACCCTTTACATAAAATCTTAGACGCTTCAAGCTTGGAAGTAATAAAATCCGACGCCACCCCCGCCGCAAAAGCCGCTGAAGTTCGAGAATCGGCGTTAAAGCTCTCGGACATGCTCGACAATCTATTTTCCTACTCAACCATCATATCAACGGAAAAAAAAGTAACCTCGGATAAAGATTTTCAAGAGGCGTCTCTTTCCAAAGTCAGTCGATACGCTCGGAAGGGGATAATTTCAGTTTTAGTCGTGGCGATGATTGTGGCTTTCGGGATATGCTTAGCGGCGACAATCCGTTGGGGCGATACTAAAATGACCCGCGAGACCGATATTTATGAACACCAACTCTACAGCTGGATAGAAGACCAAAGAGGCACTTTGATGATGTTCGTAAATCTTTTGAGTGAACACCCTGAGCTTATGGACGATTATCCTTCTGCCGTGAAGTTCTTAGACGACATTGCTAAGCATTACCCTGAAATTTCCGTTTGCTACTTGGCTAATCCTTACAAAGAACACAACCTCATAATGAATAATGGCTGGGAGTCGTCCGACCCGAATTGGAAGGTTAATCAGCGTCCGTGGTATATCGCCGCAGAAAGTTCCGTTAGCGGCTTTAGCATTTCCGCGCCCTATTACGATGCTCAGACAGGGCTTTACTGCATAACGATGGCTAAGATTGTTTGGGGGACAAATGGAGATTTCGTTGGCATATTCGGCATTGATTTTTATATCGACCGTTTAATACATATCTTGGACGCGAGCTACACGAAGAATGGCTACGCTTTTCTCGTCGACCGCAACGGAGTCATCATCAATCACCCGAATAACGATTATCAGCTGTCAAATACCAAAATAACCAACATTGATGGCACAGAATATTTTTCGGCTTATTCCAGTCCGAATGTCGTTACGTTAAAGGACTACGCAGGAAATCACATGGCGTGCCTTGCAAAAAAGAATCAGATTTCGGATTTCACAGTCGTAGTAGCAAACAGCTGGTGGAACATTTACGGCAATATTGTCTTGCTCGGCGGGTTCTTTATAATCCTAGTCTTGATATGCGTTTTAATAGTTCGAGTACTGATAAATCGGCAATTAAGGTGGCAAGAATCGGTAAATCGGCAATTACAAGTAGCTTCTGATACTGCAATGGCGGCAAATCAGTCGAAGTCACAATTCCTAGCGCAAATGAGCCACGAGATTAGAACGCCGATTAATGCCGTGCTCGGAATGAACGAAATGATCCTACGCGAGAGCAAGTCGGAAGAAATTTTGGATTACGCGAGAAATATTCAAAGCGCAGGGCGAACCTTGCTTACTTTAATTAATTCCATTCTTGACTTCAGTAAGATTGAGGATGGAAAAATGGAAATTGTGCCCGTACGTTATGAAACAATCAATTTGATTGAGGATTTAGTAAATATGACAATTGAGCGAGCTAAAAAGAAGGGCTTGACGTTCAATACAGAGATAGAATCGAATATCCCGCGTAGTTTATATGGCGATGATGTTCGGATTAGGCAAGTCATCACGAACTTATTGACAAACGCCGTTAAATATACGCACAAAGGTTCGGTCACATTAAAAATAAGCGGTCACGAGCTTGATTCTAATACATTCGAGTTACAAATTATGGTCAGTGATACGGGAATAGGCATTCGCGAGAAAGATTTAGGTAAATTGTTTATTTCCTTCCAGCGAATTGACGAGGAGCACAACCGGAATATCGAGGGAACAGGGCTTGGAATGTCGATAGTGCAAAGACTTTTGGCGATGATGGGCAGTAAGCTTGAAGTGGCAAGCAAATACGGTAGCGGCTCGGCATTTTCGTTTAAGCTGGTTCAAAAGATAATCGACAAGACGCCTTTAGGTAGTTATGCAGATTATCATGCTAAGAATCATGTTGAAGGCGCGAAAAAAAGATTCTTAACGTCGGCAGGGGCGAGAATTTTGGCTGTAGACGATAACGACATGAATTTAAAAGTAATCAGCGGACTTTTGAAGCGGAATAAAATCGTTCCCGACATTGCGGAGAGCGGTCGAGATGGTATTGAGTTAGCAAGAAAGAATTTTTACCATGTAATTTTCCTTGATAATATGATGCCAGAGTTAAGCGGCATTGAAACTTTAAAAATTATGCGGCGGGAAAAAATTTTGAACGACAAAACGAAAGTAATCATGTTGACGGCGGGTGCGATAGCGGGAATGCGTGAACTTTATTTGCGTGAAGGTTTTGATGACTATTTAAGCAAGCCGATTGACGTTTCAGAATTGGAAAACATGTTGGAAAAACATTTGCCGCCCGAAATTATTTCGTTTGAAGATGAAGTCGCGGAAAAGGTCATTGAAGAACCAGAAGAAGTCGTCGGCGAAGACGAATTCAGCAAGAAAGAGCGTAAGAAGTTCGCTGAAATATGTCCCGATATAAATTTGGAAGTTGGCTTGAAATACTGCATGGATAGCAAAGAGTTTACGATACAAATGCTTACGACGTTCGCGGATAAGGGCAAGAAGGCGGAGAAGATTCAAGAGAAATTCGACGCACGGGATTGGAAAAATTATCAAATACTCGTTCACGCATTAAAATCGACTTCGCTATCAATCGGCGCAGAAAATTTGAGTGAGGCGGCAAAAAAATTAGAATTGGCAGCTAAAGCTGGAGCCGAAGAAGAAATTTTAGCGAACCATGCCGCGTTAATGGCTGATTATGCGAAAGTGAGGGAGGAAATTGACAAATGGCTAAAATCTTAATCGTCGATGATGAAGAAATGATGTTAATGCTTGCTGAACGGATTTTGTCGCGGAAGTATGAAATAGTGACGGCGATAAACGGCTTTGAAGCGATAAAACTTTTTGAGAGCGAGAAACCCGACTTGATTTTATCTGATTTGATGATGCCGGAGATGAGCGGCTACGAATTACACAGGATTTTACAAGAAAAAAGCACGGAAGCAGTTCCGATAATTTTTATGTCAGCAGATGAGGGCGATGAAAACGAAATAAAAGGATTTGAACTGGGCGCGGCGGATTACATACGAAAGCCTGTACGTCCAGATGTGCTTTTGCGGCGAGTCGGGAACATAATCGAGAATTTAGATAAGATTCATGGACTTGAAGTGGCGGCAGAAACAGATTCGCTGACAAAAATGCTGAATAAGGCGGCGGCTCAGAAAAAAATAGGTGAAATGATAGAAAAATCCTCTTCGGGCGCGTTATTGATGATAGATTTGGATAGTTTCAAGCTTGTAAATGACATTTACGGGCACGCGGCGGGCGACAAGATATTAATAAAATTCTCTGAGCTGATAAAAAGCATAATTCGGGAAAAAGACTTGGCTGGGCGTATGGGTGGCGATGAATTTATAGCATTTTTAAAAGATGTAACTGATGAAAGAATTTTAAAGGCTAAAACAGTCTATTTGAACGAAGAAATATTTAATTATGCGAAAAAATTGATGGGAGAATCGATGAATATACCTTTGGGGGCGAGTTTAGGGGCGGTTTTCGTGCCTGATGAAGGCAGAGACTTTCAAAGCTTATATAAAAAGGCCGACAAAGCCCTTTATGATATTAAGCAGCACGGCAAACACGGAATTGCGATATATGGGACACATAAACACTCGGAAAAATCTTCTTTAGTCAATGGAATATCGCAAATGAGGCTAATATTGGGCGAACGGAATGTAGAATCTGGCGCATATTACGTTGAGTTTGACACTTTCAAGAAAATATATCAGCTACTAGCTCGAATGGTAGATAACTACAAAAAAGGCTTAGTGCTAATGCAATTCACACTGGACGACGAAAGTATTGCTCCCGAATTCAAAGAAGTATTGATACACTCGTTGAGGAAGAGCGATTGCGTGACGCAGAGCGGGAAAAAGTTTCTTGTTTTACTGATGGAAGCGACAGAGTCGGAATCGGAAGTAGTTCGCCAAAGGATATTTTCGCGCCTGAAAGATGATTTAGCTAAGCAAGTAATCTTTGAACGGGAGAAAATAGAATGAAGCACATTTTTAACGCTAAGAACTTCAATCTGATAGCGGCGGCAATCAGCCTTATTGTTTTCGTCCCGCTGATAATGTTGGTTTTTAGTTTTATGAAGTCATTTGAGGAGCGACAAGAGAAAGTCGGCTTTATAATCCTCGGCGATATTCACGTTGCGGGCTGGAATGAATCGCATTACAAAGGAATTAAGGCGGCTTGCGAAAATTTTGGCGTAAAATTGCTGGTTCGAGATAAAGTTAAGGAAAACAGCGGGCAATGTCCTATCGCGATAAAAGACTTGGTACAAAATGGCGCGGGAATGATTTTTCTTGCGAGCTACTCCTATTCGATTGAGGTTCAAAATCTCGTCGGCGATTATCCTAGCACAGCTTTTGCAACCAATTCCGCCGAAGTTCACGCGAGAAATATGACGGCTTACTTTGTTCGCATGTATCAGGCGCGGTACTTGGCAGGAGCGTTGGCGGGCATGAAGACTAAATCGAACGTTATCGGCTACGTGGCGGCGATGTCAAATACCGAAGTCAATCGCGGGATAAATGCTTTTACTCTCGGCGTGCTTAGGACGAATCCAAATGCAAAGGTCGTTGTGATGTGGACTGGCTCTTGGCAAGACGAAGAAACGGAAGCGGCTCATGCTCAGCGGCTGATTGAGGAGGCAGGCGCGGACGTTCTGACTTATCATCAAGACGAAAACGCGACCGCACAAGTTGCAGAGAAATTCGGCGTGGACTTCATTGCTTACAACGAAATTTTAAGCGGCTACTCTGAACATTACCTTACGTCGGTGGTTTGCCGCTGGGATTTGTATTACACGGATATAATTCAGCGATATTTAAAAGGCGAGCTGAACTCGGTTAAGAATCATTGGTTAGGAATTGACCGCGGCGCGGTGATGTTGTCGGATTATTCGCCGTCCGTGACTAAGGAAATGATTTCGCGGGTTAATTCACTCAAGCAGGAGCTTGTTAATAACAAACAGATTTTTTCTGGAGAGATTTACGATAACGCGGGGCAACTTCGCTGTGCAAAGGGGGAGGCAATAAGCGACGACACTTTGCTTGAGAATATTGGTTGGCTCGTGAGAGGAGTTGAGGTTCTTGAGTGATTTTTCCTTGAACGAGAAGTACGTAAAAAAAATCGTGATGCAATTCGCGACGGTATTGGTGATTTTAATTTGGGTAGGTCTATTCATGAGCTCGGAGGTCAATCACCTGCTTAACGCGACATTGGAAAAGATGATAGCAAGGCAAACTTCGGATATGTCAATCGTTGCGGAAGAAAGATTCGCCCAAGAGCTTGCGGAACTTAGATTGGCGGCGGAATATTTGGAACGACACCCCGGCACGGCGGTGGAAGAAAATTTCTTGTCGATACTGAAGGCGGGCAACGAAAATATTTCTGTCGGACTGCTGAGGCTCAACGATACGGCAATTCACGGAAAGGTTTTGTCGAAGTGGGATTTCCTGCGTCTGCCCATGGCTTATCGCGGCAATGGCGTCGTGGACTACTGCGCGGGCAAAGGTCTTTTGTTCGCGGTGCCAGTCATGCGCGGCGGCAATGTTCATAGCGTCATCTACCGCCTTTATGATGAAAAAGTTTTGACGGAACTATTTGGGCTCGGCGAATACAATTCCGAAGGTCGCCTATTGATTCAAGAGCGCAATGGGCAAGTTATCGTCCCCTACAAAGATTACAACGAGGCAGAAAAAAATTTCTTCATAAACGACAGCATTAGATACGGATTCAAAGTCATTCGCGATAATTTAAAAACGCGTCGTTCGTCGGCGATTTATTGTGAGAGCTCGGCGGGAAATTTCTTCCTGTTCGCGACGGATTTGCCCCAGACAAATTGTTCGATGGTCGGTTACATCCCTTGGGCGGCGGTCGCGGGTGACATCTTCAAGATTTACAATCTGCTACTTATCGGCGGGACTTTGATATTAATCGTCATGGCGTTTGCTAGTGCTTATCTGTTCGTGGTTAGGACTAAGGCGGAGGAGAGTGATGCCTTGCGCGAGGCTAAGGAGGCGGCGGTCGCTGCAAACAATGCAAAAAGTTCCTTCCTTGCCAACATGAGCCACGAGATTAGAACTCCGATTAATGCAATCGTCGGAATGAACGAAATGATTCTGCGCGAGAGCGACAACCCCGACATCATCAACTACGCCCAAAACGCTGCCGCCGCGAGTGATTCTTTGCTCAGCTTGATTAATGATATTCTGGACTTCTCAAAGATTGAGTCGGGCAAATTTGAAATCGTCGAGGAAAATTACAAGCTAGGCGACGTGATTAAAAGTTTGGTCAACATGATGCGTCCGCGAGCCGAGAAGAAAAATCTATCGTTCAGCTTGAAAGTAAATCCCGCGACGAAAAATCTTCTATGTGGCGATTCGGTTCGCATTAGGCAAATCGCGTTGAACTTCTTAAGCAATGCCGTCAAGTACACTAAGGTCGGCGAGGTTGAGTTTATCATTGACGGCGAGCCCTTAGCGGCGGATTGGATAAGTTTACGCTTCACAGTCAAGGATACGGGCATTGGCATTCGCGAGGAGGATATACCGAGACTTTTTAACGACTTCGAGAGGTTCGACGCAAAGAAGAATAAAAATATCGAGGGCACGGGCTTGGGTTTGGCGATAACAAATAAGCTCGTGCAGATGATGAACGGCAAGATTGAAGTTGCGAGCGTTTACGGCGAAGGCTCAACCTTCAGCGTGACGATTCCTCAAAAGGTCGTCGGTGATGAGTTAATCGGCGAATTTAAGGAAAGTCCAAGTTCGACGCACGAGAAGTATAAGCCCGCGTTCGTTGCCCCTGACGTTGAGATTTTGGTCGTCGACGATAACGAGATGAACTTGCTGGTTGCGATTAATCTGCTCAGGGCGACGCAAGTCAAAGTCGATACGGCATCAAGCGGAATGACTTGCTTAAAGAAACTCGCCGAACGTCACTACGATTTAATCTTCCTAGACCAGATGATGCCGAGCCTAGACGGAATAGAAACGTTGAAGATGGCATTGGCGATGGACAACAACCTAAGCAAGGGTTCGCCGATGATAGCTTTGACGGCGAACGCCATATCCGGCACGAGAGAAAAATTAATCGCCGAGGGTTTCACGGACTACTTGAGCAAGCCGATTGATGTAAGACTAATGGAGCAAATGCTTATGAAGTATCTGCCTAAAGAAAAGTTGCGGACGCCGACGCAAGAAGAACCTTCGCTGGCGGAAAAGCCTGCAGTCGGGAGCAAACTAATCAACGTCGATTTAGGGCTGGAGTATAGCGCGGGAATGACTGACATGTACAAGGAAATTTTGCTGACGTTCAGCAACCTCAAGGCGGACAAGCTACAGAAATTGCAAGCGACCTTCGAGGCGGGCGACTGGAAAAATTATACGGTATATGTTCATTCGCTGAAGTCAACGGCTTTATCAATCGGCGGAGAAAAAACTTCGGCGGCGGCTAAGGAATTGGAAATGGCAGGCAAAATCTTGACGGCGGCGACGAGCACAGAACTAGAAAAGCACGAAAGCTTAGAGTACATCAAGCAAAACCACGCGGCAGCAATGAAACTTTATGAATCACTCGCTGAAGAGGCAAAGACTTTGGCGAACTCGCTTTGATAAAATTTTGGGGAGGAATGGTTATGCGGCAGAAAAAGATTTTAGTCGTCGACGATGACGAAATGAACTTGAACATAGCGCGAATGATTTTGGAACGGAAATTGCCATGCAAGGTGCTAACGGTCGATAACGGCATTGACGCCTTGGATATGTTGCGGGCTGAACAGGTGAGCCTCGTCCTTTTGGATATAATGATGCCTGAATTCGACGGCATGGAGACTTTAGCGGAGATTCGCGCCGACGAAAAGATAAAAGATGTGCCCGTCATTATGTTGACTGCGACCGGTGAAAAAGATTTGATTCAAAGGGCGATGGTTCTCGGCGTCAGGGACTACATTAAGAAACCGTTCCTGCCCGCCGACTTGATTACAAGGGTCAGCATAAAACTTGCGGAGGATAAATCGGAAAGCGTGCTGCTCCTGGGCGACGACGAAAAGACTTTGCAAGCCATGCAAAACGTTATCGAAGAGAACTTCCCGCACGAAACGATTATCGCGACTTCAATTAAAGCGGCGGCGGAAATTCTTCGCGAGCAAGAAATAACTTTGATAATCGCACAGGCAGACATGAAGTTCATAGACGGCGTAAATTTTTTGTCGCTGATAACGTCGACGGAAAAGCTTAGCTCGATTCCCTTCGCGATAACCACACCCGATAAACTTCTTGAAGTCATCGACAAGATAAACACGCCCGTCGCCGAAGAGCCCCCTAAAGTCGAGAAGGTCGAAGATGAAATAATCCCTCACGAAGAGAAAAAGAAACTCAGCAAGGTCGTAACTAATCTCATCGGCTACGAACTCGACGTTCATATTTGAGCTAAGATATATTCGCGTTGGAACGTGATTTTAGCTTTGAGAGGAATTGTTAAACTAAAAGAAGAGGTTTAAATCTAGGTCGCGTCATGAAGGGCTTGACAAGCATTTTTGGCAATGATAATATTACGCCGCTTTTTGAAGGCATGAAAATTTTGGAAGGAGGTGGGCGCATGCCAACCATAAATCAGCTAGTGAGAAAAGGTCGTCAGATGTTAGAAGAGAAATCGACGGCACCGGCTCTGAAAGAGTGCCCGCAAAAACGCGGCGTATGCACCCGTGTTTACACGACGACGCCCAAGAAACCGAATTCGGCACTTCGCAAGGTTGCGCGTGTCCGCTTAACCAACGCCATTGAA
>JAFQZB010000203.1 GCA_017406175.1 Selenomonadaceae bacterium
AATCACCTGATGAAGCAATACCTAGCCGAGTTGGTCTCCGCGTTCACGGAAGGCGACGTGGAGTTTGCGGCGGCGTGCATTGGCAGGAGCGAAGACTTCCTTAAGGCTCCCGACGCGGCGTTTGAAAATATTCTTCGCGAGGGCAAATTCACTTCCCGAAAGACTAACGACGATATTGACCAGGCAATTTGGATGACGCAGTTAAAGCTAATCTTCCCGCTCGTGGAAAACTTCCGCCGAAACTTTATCAAGCGGTACGAACAGCAGATTAAAGACACGCCACCCTATTACCCAGTGCCGGAGGAAGTCGAAATCGGCTACTTGTACGGGCAATTCAATCAACGGCGGTGGCTTCTTAACGCAAACGACGCCGACGACTTGGAATTTTATCGCGAAGTCCGAAATAAGCTGGCGCATTTGACCCCGCTGACGTTTGACTACTTGCAAAAGGTCTTCGAGAAAAATTCGCGCAGATAATTTAGGAGGGTTAATCATGGAAAATCAAGAGAACTACGAACGCTATATCCCCGTCGAAATGTCGATTCTCGGCTCGTTGCTGGAGATTCGCGATATGCGGGAAGGAAGAATTCCCGAAAAAACTTGGCATGAAGTGCGTGCGGAGATTGAAGCGGAAATCGCGGCTGAGGAGCGTGAAGAATTGAATGGACATAATAGCAACAAAGTATTTTAAAGCGGATATCAAATTTTATCTCAAGAAGAAAAAGTTCTCCAAAATAAATGATGACATAGACACTGTAACTAATGAGCTTGAACAGGGCAATTTGGTCGGCGATAGGTTGGAAGGATTAGACGTTCCTGAAAATATTGCAGTGTATAAAGTTCGGGTTGCAAACAGTTCGACCAACGTCGGCAAATCTCACGGCTTCCGCTTAATTTATTACGTTGTCATTGAGGGAAAAATTTATCTCGTATCAATCTATTCAAAAAAAGACGATAACCGAGTTCCAAGCGATAAACAAATTGAATTGCTGATAAAAGCTGTGTTGCAGGAGGAGGAATGAAAATGTTCGTTGTAGCAAGAATGACTAAACACCCCGTATCAGTGACGAGCGATGCGACGATTCAACAGGCGGATAGACTCATGAAAAAGCATAAATTCCATAGAATGATTGTTGTAGACAACGGAAAGCTCGTCGGCTACTTCAGCGACCGTGATATTATGCGCGTGGCACCTTCGCCCGCCACTACCCTTTCAAAATTTGAGATTCGTTCGTTGCTGGATAAAATTTCCGTCAAAGACATCATGCACGAAAAAGTTATCACCGTAAACGAAAACGCAACCCTCGAAGAAGCCGCCCTTATCATGTACCAAAACAAAGTCGGAGGCTTGCCCGTAGTCTCTGATGTCGGCGCGGTCGTCGGAATCATCACCGCAACCGATATTTTGAAGACTTTTATTAAAGTTATGGGATTAATCGGCGGAAAAACTCGTTTGACTCTCGAAGTTGACAACAAAGTCGGCGTTATGGCTGAAATTACGAAGATTTTCGCGGACAACGGCATTAATATCGACAGTTTTATCACTTGCAGACACAAAAATAATCGTTATGAACTCGTCGTGCGTCTCGATGAGCACCCCGCGCTTGAAGACGTTAAAAAACTTCTCAACGCTCGCGGTTATAAAATTATTCACTCGGTTAATATCGGCTGATTTTTATTTTAAAGTGGGGATAACATGATTTACGAGAGTAAGATTTTAAATGTGGCGTTAAAAAGACCAAAAATTCATTTTGTGCCCGATGTAGTTTACGCGCAAGTACCGACCTTCGAGAAACCTAATCAACTTTTGCAAATGGACTTGCTAATTCCGCAACTTGAAAAAAGATTACCCGCAATAATTTTCGTGACAGGCGGAGGATTTTTCTCAGCCAATAGGGCGCGTATGCCGCAACTGCGAATGCACTTTGCTGAAAAAAATTTCGTCGTGGCAAGCATAAATTATCGCACAGTACCGAATGCCCGCTTTCCTCAGCCTGTTGAAGACGTTAAATCGGCGATTCGTTTCCTTAAAGCGAATGCTCAAAAGTTTAATATCGACGCGGAGAAAATTTTTCTTATCGGCGACAGTGCAGGCGGCTATCTTACGGCATTTGCGGCAGTCACTAACGATGAAAAAATTTTTAACGTCGGCGACAATCTCAATTTTTCAAGTAAAATTTTGGCGGCAGTCGATTTATATGGTATTTCAGATTTGACACAAATAGCGGCGACTTTCCCCGAAGAAGTTCAAAGGCTTTATAATTCAGCCGGCTCGATAACTTCACTTTTTGTGAATGGTGTACCTGCCTTCGGCGGAGTCGATGGTGGAATTTTATCGAATCCTCTCGCGGCGGAAAAAGCCAATCCCGTTAATTACATAACAAAAAATTCTGCGCCAATGCTCCTTATGCACGGAATGGAAGATAATATTGTTTCGCCGATTCAGACAGAATTGCTTTTCCAAGCTTTAAAAAATCATGGCGTCGAGGCGGAGCGTTATTTGGTTCCAAATGCAAATCATGCCGACGAATATTGGCAACAGGAAGAAGTTTTTAATCTGATTGACGAATTTTTAAAGCGTTATCTGATTTAATTACGGATTTTCCTATCCTATTACAGATTTTTTGCAACATAATATAAAAAAGTTTCCGGAGGTTTTATCATGAAAAAAAGAATTTTGGCGGCTATCGCAGCGGGTCTAATCGCTTTCGGCTCGTTCAACGTGTCAAATGCTGCCTCTCGCGAACAAATTGCCGCTATCAACGTTCAAACCGCGTCCGATTTCCAATTTTGGAACGAAGACTCGCCCACTAAAGCTAAAATTATCGAATTCGTCGAGGACGTGACCAATCCTTACAGCTCAAATTACATTCCGCCCGAAGACAGGATTGCAACCTTCGATATGGACGGAACTTTTTACTGCGAAACCGCTCCGATTTACTTTCAAGAGGCTATGTTCCTCCACCGCGTCCTTGAAGACAAAAATTATACCGCGCCGAAGAAATATCTCGACTTAGCTAAAAAAATTAAGCCAAAAGTCTACGCTAAACAAAAATTGACGCCCGCTGAAAGCAAATTGTACTTTGAAGGGCTTACTGCAGTCTACGCCGGCATGACTGACGAAGAATATCGCGCTTATGTCCGCGATTTCATGCAAGATAATGAGACCGGTTTATCAAATTTAAAGCGCGGCGAGGCTTTTTATCTGCCGATGGTCGAAATTATTTCTTATCTGACCAATAACGGCTTCCAAGTCTACATTGATACGGCTTGCGGCGTCTCAACTACTCGCGAACTCGTCAACGGCGTCATCCCTATCCAATTCGACAGGATTGTAGGCTCCGATTTCAATTACACGTCAACAAATATGGGTAAAGATAATCCCCACGACCATTTTTACGACAGATTTAAGGAAAAAATCGTAATTGCAGGTACACCGCTCAAAGATAACGCCAAAACTATAAAAATCTTCTCCATTCTGAACCAAATCGGCAAAAGCCCCGTTCTTGCGTTCGGAAATTCTGGTGGCGATAGCGGTATGCTCGAATATACGCTCCAAAATGATAAATATCGTTCGATGAGCTTCTTTGTTATCTGCGACGACACCGAACGCGAACTCGGCAACCTTAAACGCGCTAAAAGTGATACCGAATTAGCTTTGAAACGCGGTTGGAATCCAATTTCTATGCATGACGAGTTCAAAACCATTTACGGCGATAATGTTAGGAGGATTAACTAATGAAAAAATTTTTGGCGGCAATCTGCGCGTTTACTCTGTTAATTACTGGTTGCGGCGGCTCCGATAAGCCCGCTGAACCTGCTAAAGACGGCGGAAAAGCTAAAATCGGCGTCATCACCCACTTAAACGCCAGCGAACTCGAATATAACGAGCTGATGAAGAAATTGGAGAAAATGTATCGTCCGTCTAAGGCAAATATCAGCGCAGAATATAAATATTTCGATAAAATGAACGATATGCAGCTTGCTCTTGAGTCTGGACAGATTGATATGCTCTCAACTTACCAAAATGTCGCCGATTATATGATTCAACGCGCTGATAACAAGGAAATTTTGCCCAGCGAACGCCATTTGCAAGATTCTTTCTGTTTTGCACTACGTAAAGGCGATACTAAGCTCCAAAATGAGTTAAACAAGGCAATTAAGGAAATGACAGCCGACGGGACGTTGAGCAAGCTCGCAAAACAATACATTTCCGACCTAAAAGGCAATGCAGAGCCGCCCGCAGTCCCGATTACGAAAATTGACGGCGCGGAGACAATAAA
>JAFQZB010000204.1 GCA_017406175.1 Selenomonadaceae bacterium
CGAGATTCGTTGTTTTCTCATTTAGATTCTCCTTTCGCAAATTTTTGTCAAGACGCCCGCGCAGAGTTTTACCTCCCTCCGTCGATAGTATATTTTCGAGCGGTCTGACTTTAGCAATGTGAATTGTAAAGCTTTTTGTCGACAACCTTAATCCCTTACCGAGCAATGCAAAAATCTGTAAAAATCGCACATAAGGCGTCAGTACGGTACATAACTACTACACACTACAAAAAAATTTTTTGAAAAATTTTTATCGCGTGGTAGAATTTGGAACAATATTAAATTTTTGAGAGCGAAGCAAATATGAGAAAGAAACTACACGATGAATTCAGCGAAGTCATCTTCAAAAAGTTAAACGCATGGAAGAGTGTCGGTGACGAAGGATCTTATGTAAACCTTATCGACGCTTTTTGGCTCATGCACCTCGACTTTGAGCATTTCATAAATCATCTTCGACCAACTCCTACAGATAAAAAAAGAACCCCTTCCGCGTTCCGTGAAGACATTGTTGTCATTAAAGCCAAGATTATTGAGCATTATTCCAAACTATTTGAAGCTGATTTTCAAAATTACACGGAGAATCTACTCGACGAAATTTACAGCGACATTTTCTTTGACAGAAACAAAATTTTTGAAAAGCTACCTGACTTGTCAAATGTGGACGCGGAAAGCTCACTTCCTCCTGATCTCTTGTCAAAGATTGTTGCGCTTGCGGAAGAAGTTAAAAGTTTGCTCAAAGCCGTTGAAGGCTTTCAAAGCAAACACGGTCAGGCACTTCAAATTAATAAACCTGTTTCGTCGCTCTCCGGTATAAAAAAGTTGAACGTTTCGTTGACTGACGTTAGATTGAATGGGAAGGCAAAGCAAGATTTACAAATCATTTTAGAGAGAATCGTTCGCTCGCAAGCTCAAATTAAAGCGTTGACGCTGAACTGCAACGAATCCGAATTTAATGCAGCTATAAAATTCTGCGATGAGCGCATAGATAGAAGTAACGAACTCTCCGGATATTGGAAAAAATATTTGACGTTGCTTTACTACCTGATTGCCGGTTCGTTCAACCATGAGATAATTTTGGTCTTCCTCTTTGGAAAGGTTGATTGGTCAAAAGCAGGGAAATATCTAAAAATTGTAGTGGAACGTCATGAAAAATTTTTCCTCAGCATATACAACGAACCCAAGGCTTTTTATCCCCATACCGACGCTTTGCTTGATATTGGCACTAATATTTGTCCGAGAGCTGTCACGAGCAAGTACTATCATCCATTACCTGAATTTTCTCCGCCCGACGAACCGCGTGCAATCCTTTTCAAGCTCAAAAAGTTGATTAATCTTTACGAGTTTTATTGTAAGGCGCAAAAAATTTCTCCGTTGAAGTGCGTAAGGGCTGCCATGAACGTCTATAAAAACATTCTCGTTGAAACTCGATTTACTGAATTTCATTATGCACACATGTGGAGCGATTTACCGTCGTACATAATGAATCTTTTCGGACTGACTCAATCTGACTTGGCTAAAATATTGGGTATCGGCAATCACAATGTGACACGCGAAAAGGCGAAAGGAACTTTAATTGAAAATCACGATTGGTTTTGGCAAGCCGCCACAGGATTTACTTATACCTACGTCCTCGGTGAAACGACCATTCCTTTTTACGGTAAAATGAATTCCGATTCGGCAAGATATACTGTTTTGCCCGTTTCGGTTATGGCGTATGCCGAAATGTTCTTGAATTACATTGACGCTTTGACGGACTATCGGAAGAAAATAAAAACTAATCCCGATATTTCTAAGAACATGTGTTCACAAACGTTTGATTAAAGTGTGGATATGAGAAATTTTGATTAAAGTTTCAGCAGAAGCGGCAGTTAACTCGTAATCCTTGCTGAGTCGGCGGGAGTGATTGAGCCAAGCAAACGTTCGTTCTA
>JAFQZB010000205.1 GCA_017406175.1 Selenomonadaceae bacterium
ACAGATATTTTTTTCCCTGTCGGCTAATTTTTTACGCAAGTTGCGCACTTCTACCAATTCCGCATTTTTCTTCGCCAATCTTTTTTCTATGGCTTCAAAAGACATCTGTCTCATTATATTTTCCTCCAAAATTTTTTCTTCTATCGGTTGCCTCACATAGAGTGACCGAGCCAAACGTCGCAGTTCCCTGTCGGCTTCGGAATCCTCATTTAGCGATTGCATTTGTTCTTCCACTTCTTCCAAAGACGGAAGCAATGTTTCAACAGTCGCCCGAAGTTTTTTTGCCTGCTTCTCTCTCAATTTCCCCTCACCGCTGGAGACTATAACACAAGGATTTGGCTTTGTCTCGAAATGCACAAAAAATTGTGCAAAAATAGTGCATCGGGATTTTGGCAGATGTGCTATCATATCTTGGCGGTAACTTTTGCAAAATGTTCACTTATGCATTTCACTGCGTGAAACGCTAAAAAGCCGTTGTGACGCCGTTTAGCGGCGGAGTAAATCTGCCAGTCGCTTCGCTCCTTGAACCTGCGGTTGGCTTTATGAAAGCGAGGGAAAACTTCATGGCTATGTTCCACTTCAGACTTAAGTCCGACAAAAAACCTAGCGGTGCGAAAGTTTCGGCTGTCAAGCACGTCGAATACATTAACCGTGAAGGTTCCTTCGCTCACGATGAACTCTGGCAACAATCCAACAAATTCAGCGGCAATTTTATCACTACGGCTCAAACACCAACCGCTTTGGACGGACTTAATACCCTCCTTTACAAGACTGACGATTTCGGCTCAATTAAAAACACAAAGCGCGGACTGGAGGTAACGGAAAATGCGTCCCTGACCACCATTTCGATTGCTCTCATGCTTGCAGATAAAGTAATGGAACATAAACCGCTCATTATTAACGGTTCGCCCGATTTTCATAAAGCTGTGCTGGAAGTTTCAGTGAAATTGAATCTGCCTGTTTCTTTTCATGACCCACTCTTACAAAGAGAATTTGAACTGCAGAAGGAAGATAAAGAGAATGACCGAAAAAAATTCATTGCTAGCGGCGGAATTATCTTCACCAAACGCCCAAATCCTAAGTCCATTGTTGCACCGACTCATGCAAAGTCAATCGAAGATGCAACCAAAATCGGATTTCGCTTGCCTACATTGTCCGAACGCTCTATGGTTTATCCAAAATCAAACGGAACTGACTTGCTTTTGCAAACTGATGAATCTAATGACTTGGACGAGTTCACAAAAGAATGTAATAAGCGCGTGCGATGGGATTTTTCAAACGAGCGAGTAAACTTCGCTCGACTGACGGCGAAAAAAATCCTAGAAAATATCTCAGAGGCTTTGGAAGAACATTCTGCTCTTTCTCACGTCGAATATATCAATCGCGAAAAAGCGTTCGCCAATCGTGGCGGCTGTATTTTTCACTCTCACCATTTGCCAAAATGGGCGCATGACGACCCCAAAAATTTTTTCCAAGCTGCTGACGAGTACGAAGCGGTTGGCAACCGCCGTTATCGCGAAATCGAATTTGCCTTGCCAAACGAGCTAAAAACGGTCGAGCAATATCGCCAAATTATCGACGCTTTTATAGCAAAGCATTTGAGCGACCATTATTTCGCTTACGCCATTCATAACAAAATCGGAGTAATGTCAGACGGACAGCATCATCCTCACGTTCACATTATGTTTTCGGAACGCCTTATCGACGACGTGGAGAAAAAACACGAACGCGACGCCAAAAATTTCTTCCTCTATCCGGCACGAAAGAAAAAAGACGGCTCTGAACCGTCCTTTGATGAAAAATGGAATCGTGGCGCACCCAAAGCTCGTAAATGGGCGGACAAAAATTTTTTATCAGTCCTTCGCGCCGACTTCGCACAAATCCAGAATGAAGTTTTGGAGCAAAACGGCTTTTCCATTCGAGTAGACCACAGGACGCTTAAAGCTCAAAAGGAAGAAGCAGAAAGAAACGGTGATACTTTCCTTGCCCGCCTTTTCAATCGCGCGCCGGAAAAATACGTCGGAATTATTTCGTGTCAAGAAGAAGATAATGAGCAACTGGCGCGTCTGAAAGAATTTCGTTCCCTTCGCAAACAACATTTCGACTTAGTCATGAAATTGGACGCGTTGACTAAAGAAGCAGACGAATTGGAAGTTAAAGACGACGTTCAACTTGCCTCTGTTCATGCTAAAAATCTCATGGACTCGAAAGAGTATGCGACACAAAAATTTGTCTCCGAGTATCTTGCGGCTATGAAACAAAAAATGCTGATCGCTGTTGCTGATGTCAATAAATGGAAGCGAGTTATCATTTCCCAACACGACGCGAAAGAACAAGCCATGCTTGAATATATGACTAAAGCCGAGCGCGAACTTTGGCAAAGGTATTTTGAATCTCTCGCTCAGAAAAAACAGCTGGAGGATTTTTTACTGACTCTTCGCAAGCCCGATGAGAAACAAAAAGAGGCTCGTCAAGCTTATGAGCAAGTTGTTGCCGGAGTGAAAGCTAAAATCTTTTCTCTTTTTTCCGCCTCTCTCCTTATGAAAAAATCGGTCGAGGAGATTCAACATCGCCTTGATTCCCCAGAATATAAAAACAATATCGCGCTGGTTACTCACCAGATTTTGCAAGCCAACTTTCAAGCGCGAAAAATGCTTAAGAAAGCAAGTACCGACTTGGATAAAGCTGTTGATGACCTCTCAAATGCGCTCTTCGCGCAGTCTTTAGAAGAACCTCAAACAAGTTTTAAGACCCGCGAAATTTATGACTTGATTCGTCGCCAGTTCTTTGGTTTGAAAAAAGAATACGAGAACACTCTCGACAAGAAATTCTCCCTTCAACGACAAATTATTTCCCCGCAACGCGCTATTGCAATGGCGAAAAATATTTTTGTGCATGGAGACTTCAAACGATTGCGCGAATCAATCCGCCGCTATAAAAAAGACGAGCAAACTCTCGCCCAAAAACTTTTCAATTATGCTCGCGAGGAAAAAATCTTTCAGAGTCAAGACTGGTCGGTTTTCCCACGTTCCACTTTTATTCAGCAGCAGTATTATATGACGAAACAGCGTACTTTGCTCAAAATGGAAAAGACTCGCCTTGACCAGCTAAATATCTCTTTGCAAAAACGCCAGAGTGAACTGGAAACACTCTGTCAGGAACACGAATCCGTGCGAAAAATTGAACTGATAGCCGCCGGTATCCTTCGCAAGAATTATAGGTTTGTTCGTCAGCTCGAAGAAATCGAAACACGAGCTAAAGAATTGATTCCGCGCATCAATCACGCCAAAGAGCAGTTGAAGGCTTTGGAAGAGCGCGTTGCTCGCGATAAAATCAACACTCGTTACCGCGTTACTGTCTCCGACACCTTGACTAACAAAAAAGCGGCGTCAGTCATCGCCGACGCCATTCTTTTCGACCCAAAAGCCGTTCAACTCGTCGCTCGCTCCAGCGGTAACAATCTCGAAATGGATAAAACATGGGAATTGATGTCCGAACTTGATAAGGACGAATTCCTTCGCAAAAAAATCGTTCGCGAATTATGACAAGTTGGATTGACAGCCTAAAAGTTTTTTTATTCCGGCTCCGACGCCGTCCTCATCGTTGCTCAGAGTTTCATAACGCGCAATCCGCTTCAAATCGGGATGAGCATTTGCCATTGCAAAACTATAGACGACAGATTCAAGCATTTCATAATCGTTCATGTAATCGCCGAACGCTGCGCACTCTTTAGGCGCAATGCCCAAAAGTTTTTGCACGGCTTGAACGCCCGCGCCTTTGCTCGCGCCCAAAGCAGTTACATCAGTCCATTCGTCGGAGGCAAGGACGACCTGCATTGAGTCATAAAACGGCGCAAGGAACGGATAAACATTTACCGCAGAATTTTTCGTCGGGTCACAGAAGGAAATTTTCAGCGGCTCGTCGTCAATTTCTTCCCACGCGTTGACGACTGCATTACTCGCCGAAAATTTTTCCAGCCGTTCTGTGAAGTAAGGGCGATTCTGTTCGGCAAGGATATAATTTTTCTCCCCGCACAAGACGCGCAGAACATTGTCAATCGACTCAGCATATCTCAAAATTTTTATCGCCGTGTCGCGCTCAATCGGCTGGCTGAAAATTCTTTTGCCCTTGTAAGTTGCCAGAGTGCCGTTATCCGACAAGAACAAAAAATCTTGAGCGTATTTCGGGAACATTTTTAGCAGTGAAGCATACGACCTGCCGCTCGTCGGCGCGAAAATTATTCCGCGTTCGTTGAGCAAGGAAATCAGCTCATCAAAGCCTTCAGGCAATTTTTTTTCGCTCGTAAGCAGTGTGCCGTCCATGTCGCAAAAAATTATTTTAATCATCGTAGCCACTTCTCAAGTCGGCGATCAACTCGCGATAATTTTTTCTCTTGTGGAAGAGCGCGCTGGTTCCCAAAATGAAACCGTCGGCTCCGGCGTCCGAAAGGTCGTTGATGACTTCCGGCGTGCAGTGACCGTCAATCATCAGCTTGTATCCGAACTGCTCCTTGAGTTCGGCAAGCTGACGGACTTTTTTGCGAGTAAAGTCGATAAATCCTTGACCAGCAAAACCGGGATTGACCGTCATCACCATAACGTATTCGCACAGATTCAAAATCTCGGAGATACTCGCAACGCTCGTGTCGGG
>JAFQZB010000206.1 GCA_017406175.1 Selenomonadaceae bacterium
GACATCGCGGGCTTGGAGGAAATCGGCGGCTCGAATGGCGTGACGGTGGACGGCGGCGGCAATGCGACGGTGCAAACTGACATGGCGGGCGCGTTCACGGCGGAAGATGAAACCTACACGCACAGCAATTCCGAAGTCAACTACGGCTTGCGCTCGGATAAAATCTCCTCAATCAGCGGCGCGGGCACTATCGTTGGCGACTTCAACTCTGCGCGGACTGTCAACGGCGACGCCTTACAAATCACGGGCGCGGACGAAGTGACGGTAATTAGCAGTAATAATGGCGTTAAAAAGGTCGAAGTCGAAGAGGCGGGCGCGTTCACCGTCAACGAAAAGAGCTACGAAATTCAAGACGACGACTCCTTTGCCTTCAACATGTCGGGCGGCGAAGTTTCGGGCGTGGCAAGTGTGGAGAACGGCACGTTGATCATCGGGCAAGACGAAAACAAGTTTGATGTAAATAATGAGCGGCTGACCCTTAGCGACAATGGCAAAGTGACGTTGGGAATTGTGGACAGTAGAGTTGCCAGTGTCCACGGCGCGGACGGCACGATTAGCGGCTTGAGGAATGCGACGGTCTACGACGTGGACAACGCGACAATCAACGGCAAGTCAATCAAGCTAAGCGACGCGGCAAACGTGATAGTAAGCGGCGGCACGGCGGAGCAGATAGTTGGCTTAAGTGACGGGGCGACGGTGAGAAGTGCGCCCAACATGACGGTCAGCGCGACGAACGGCACCTATACATTTGTCACGGACGAATACACTTTGGCAGACACCTTGGACGGCGCATACGAGTTCTTGACGGATTCAAACAGCCGCGTTCGTGGCGTGGACAACTACGCGGGCACGATAAGCGGACCGTTCGACAACTTCGAGATAAACGGCAAGACCTTCAACACCACCGACGAGGCGACAATCGGCACGGACGGGGAAAATATTACGAGCGTTGACGGCATAGAAAATGGCGGCGGGATAACCGGCGACTTGGGCGACACTAGCATAGTAATTCCGGCTGGCGACGTGACGATAAACGGCGTTGAATTCAATTTGACGGGCGACACGGACGGCGCGAGCTTGAGCGGCAACGGCACGATAATCAGCGGCTTGGAAAAGGACGCGACGCTAGCAATCGGCAAAGCGGGCACCTACGAAATTGACGGCAAGACATTCGAGGTTAATGCCGGCGACAGCTTCACGACTAACCGCGACGGCGTTTACATGATAGACCCGAACAACCCGCCGATAAGCGAGAAGACGGACGCTGACGATATAATTGCTCGCGGAGAAAATCCGGTTTACGTGACGGAGAGCGGCTCGGTTGACATGACGGGCGATAAAGATTTGGCGTTAATCGAGGGCACGGCGGCGACGGTCACGGCTGGAGACGGCAACGATAGCATAGTAGTTCGTCACGGCGCGGAAGTTGATATTAATCTGGATGACGAAGGCTCCACGCTGATAATTCCGACGGCAGGGCGCGTGACTTTAGAGAATTACAACGGGGACAACGCGCAAGTTCAGACGTTCGACTACAGCAATCTAATCGACGCGGTGAAGGGCAACAGCATACAGTTCGGCAACGGCGGGCTGGATTTGGGCGACGCGGTGATAATCTACGACGAGGCGGCGGAAAGTAACGGTTCGACGGCGGCGACGCTAATCAATGCGCACGGAGAGCGGCAAGCGATAGCCTTCACGCACATGAAGGGCGGCACGATAGAT
Source organism: Selenomonadaceae bacterium (assembly GCA_017406175.1). Classification (GTDB taxonomy): domain Bacteria; phylum Bacillota; class Negativicutes; order Selenomonadales; family Selenomonadaceae; genus Quinella. The sequence continues at coordinate 1,726 of JAFQZB010000206.1, forward strand.
TTAAGCGACGCGGACGAGAACTATTTAATCAAGGGCAATTACGCGGAGAATGAAGACGACACGCTCAAGGGCGGCGGCTCGGCTATGACGGGCGGCGCGGGCAACGATACGATATTGGCTGGCTCGCGCGACACTGTCGACGGCGGCGAGGGCAACAATCAGATTTACTTGACGGATAAAGCTCTGCGCTCATCTGGCTACGACGGCGCGACGCTGATTCTAAGCGGCGGCAAGGACACCGTGTACAATTTCGCCAGCGGCTTCAACCACAACGACGACAAAATTTCAATCAACAACATCAACGACTTAGAATTCGGCTACGCGGCGGGTCAGTTGGTGCTCAGCGGCAACGGCAGTCAGATGACGTTCGATAATGTGCTCGGTAATGATGAAACGACGTATGAATTGCGGCTAAGTGACGGCACGCGCGACACGAACGCGGCAATCGCCAAGGAGAATGCGACGATTCAAGTATTGGACGGCAACGCGGCTGATGTTTTCTACGGCAACGAGCAGGGGATAAGTTTCAGCGAGTACACGGGCGCGGTCGAA
>JAFQZB010000207.1 GCA_017406175.1 Selenomonadaceae bacterium
ATCTTGACATTGAGAATTAGTTCGAGTAAACGACGGCATAGCTCTGGATTTGTTTCCAAGGTTTTGCCAAAAATAAAATTATTTTGAATGGTAGCATCAAGCCATTGTTTAGTGATTTGCTTGTTAGACATAAGCTCACCTCAATAAAATTATAACATGAAGCAAGAGTAAAAGCTATGAAGGACAAGAATACAGTATAGGATTAAGTCGATTTTTTTCTTGAGGTTTATTTATTCTTTATTTTCTTTCTGGCAATAAGTGTTTCTATCCAGCGATATATCGTTGAACGGGGTACACTGAACCTTTGCGCCAACCGGCTCTTATTCATGCCCAGATTATACAAGTACATAAATTCTTCCAGAGGTTTTCCTCGCAGTTCGATTGAGCCTTTTTTACGTCCTTTATATTTTCCTGCCGCCTTTGCAATAGCCACACCTTCAAGCGTCCTCTCTCGTATGGTCTGCCGTTCCAGTTGCGCTATCGCCGCCAGTATCGTTAGAAAGAATTCTCCTTGCGGTGTTGACGTGTCCAGTTTCATGTCCAAGATTTGCAGAGTCGCCTTTTTTCCCTTGATAGCGTCCACAAGCTCTAACATGTCCTTCGTACTGCGTGACAATCTATCGAGCGATTTTACCACCACCACATCTCCTGCCTGCAAATCGTCCAGCAGTCGTTGTAATTCCGGTCGCTCCGTACTCCTGCCGCTCATCTTGTCGATATATTGGAAATCTGCCTTCGGGTACGCAACCAACTGTCTGTCGATTTTCTGTTCCATCGTCGACACTCGCACATAATAGCGAATCACGATTGACACCTCCGTTTTTTTTGTATCATCTAATTTATTTCTGATTTAGAATACAAAAAAGATTCGTAGCTGTCAACAATAAACACTTTCCGGCAAGAAATTTATGATAAAACAAAGAGAAATGGTAGTGTATTGATTAAACGACACTCTAAGTCAATCGCCGGGCGGCACAGGTTATAAAAATGTTTTGCTTGATGCCATGAAGGAGGGATTACATTGAAAACCGTTCAGGAATTGATTCGCGACGCCGACAGCTTGAATAAGTTTATGACGGTGGCGCACGAAACTCAAAACCATTTACTCGCAACAATCAATGACGAATTTGCACAAGATGTTTATTTGACGTTGTTGATGTCAGTTGCGGAGACGGCGGGGCAATTCGACGAAACGAAAGATAATCCGTTGGCTTACGTATGCAAAATTGCGGCGGAATTGCCAGTCGCACCCGATATGCAGGAAATTTTTCGGCGCAGTCTCTTGATTAACGAAAAAATTTTGAACGATTACTCCATTACGCTCAAACAACACAACTTGCAGAATCTTTTGCTCTTCGACGCGCTAACCATGCAAATTTTGTACGCAAAAGACTCCGCACAAATGTCAGAGTACATTGTGGGGCTGGCGAATATCTTCGGAACGGGCACGGACGGTTTGAGCGAGATTCTTTCAATCGTCAAAGCTGTCATCAATCGCGAAGAAAATTTCTCGCAAAAGTTCCAGCACGTGAATTGCTTTGAATTCCTGCCTTATCTTCGTCGGAGTTGCCGCAATATTTTTATTGAATCACCTGATATTTTCTTCGCGGATTTTGAAAAGTTGACGGACTGCAACAAAAGAATTAACTACGTCTTCAGCTGGAACAATCTGAAACTCGTGCACTTCCGCAACGTTTATCTACACCATATGCCTTACTATTTCAGAGCCACAGACACCGAGACCGTAGAATTTGAAGGTTGCACTTTCCAGTCGATAACTGCCTACGCGCTGATTAAGGATTTCGGAAGGAGCGGCAATTTGTTCTTTGTCCCCGATGATTTCAAATTCCTGAAATGCGAGCGTTGCCATACGGTCAGCTTTGTGAATTGTACGTTCACGGATAACACAGGCAACTTTATTGACTTCAGCGACGGTCCGGATTATTTCTTCGCCAGATACGACGATCGCGGGCTTTTAATTTGGATTGAAGATATTTACAATCTTGTCGTTCGCGATTGTGTTTTCAAAAATTGCTATTTCCGCGAAATGTTCCCGAATGCGACCTACGGCATGTACACTGACGGAAGAAATTTTATGACCTTCAAGGAAAAATTCGGCAATCGCAATAATTTCACTTATCAAGAGTACGTTGAGCGAGCACGTGTTGACCTTACGCGCGGCACTCTCATCAGCGGTTGGACGAAATTTTTTGACATAAATAATAACACCATAATCAATTCCTTGCCGGAAGCTTAGGAGGTGAAAATTTGGATAGCATAACAAAACTACGCGGCAAGCTTGCCGAAGCAGAAGATATTCTGAAATACGTTTCCAAAGAATTGGAAGGCTACTCGACGAAGGACGCGGAGGAACATTTAAATTTCGCGGAGCTGAAACTGCGCGGCGAACAATATTCATTTTATGAACACCCGCTGACAGGCAAACCTTTTCGCGACGATTATCTTGCGATGATGATTTATCTGATTTCGCTTGGCGGAAAGAAAGAGGAAGGCTGGACAGTTCTTTATCGGATTGCGGCAGGTTGTGACTATCAAGGTGAATTGCAAAACCTCACAACCGACGCGATGACTTTCACAGAAGAACGACTCAGCGACCTCATTCGCGAAATTTACTCGGCGGAGCTTGCGAATATTTTTGCAATGGATTCGTTGATGATAAGTCACCACATGGGCGCGGACGACGCTCAACTGAAATTCCTCGCAGAAGTCTATGAACTGCTGAAACTCGACAAGGACTTTCTAACGGAGGCAATGGAATTCGTTAAAGTCCTCGACGCGACCTATTGGGATAATCCCGCCGGCAAGAGCAAGCCTTGGACAATTTTAACGGCTAAAGACATTGCAACTTATATTGGCGGAACTCCGGCGGCGTCTTTTGACGAGGCGGCGAACCTCAAGAAAAATCGCGTCATTATCCTCAACGCCACGCACACAGGCTCAAGCGTCCTCTTGCTCGACGACTGGAAGCCTAACGAAATTCTTTTCCTGAATTGTCGCTTTGAAAACTGCGGCGGCATTTACTCGGCTAACAAGGTTGTTAAATTCCTTAGCTGTTCCTTCGACCAAAGCAACTTCAAACGTCGCAAGTGGAATCCACTTTACCCTTCGGAACCATCTTATTTTTCTTCGCGGCATGAATGGACAAACAAAGAACACATAAAATATAAAGAACTTTATCGTTTTGAAAACGCAAGTTTCGTTAATTGTATTTTTAAACACTTCAATGACGCTACGCCTTTCTTATATCTAGGGCGCGGCTTGATTAATAGTTGTACCTTTGAAGATATTCAGCAATATCCTATGCCTTGCGTAATGTTCGCTGTAAATAACACTCACGTTTCAAATTGCTGCTTCATTAGCTGCCGCAATTCAATTCACAATTTCAATCTTTATTTCTCGACCAGTGATAACATCCACAGATACACCAGTTGTATGATTTATTCAACAAATACGATTTGGAAAGAAAATAGATTCGTTAATTGCTCCAACTACTTTAATCTGGAGCATATGAATTATTCCATAACGAGTTATATTTTGCTACTCGATAAAGAATCGCATTGTAACGATTGCTCTTTTGACAACGTTACAACTATAATCAAACGACATCATAGCAGTTATAGCAGAGATTATTGGGAAGATTGCGCCGAAACTTCCATTATCGGCTTGCACGACAGTTCAGCGAACAACAACGAGGGCGCAACTGTTTCAAACGTCTACGAAATAGATTTTAAAGCGGGGCAGTGATTTAAATGGCAATTCATTTTAAAGAGACTGATAAAACTTTTGGCGCGATTCAAGCTTTGTTGGAGCACGAAGAAAATATCGCTGAACAAATTCGAGCTTACGACAGCGGCGACGCTAATGCCGTCCTCAAACTCCGTGACGAACTCAAGCGCAGTTGGGAAGATTTTTCGGGCGAGGAGCGCAAACTCAATATCGCGGTCGTCGGACGTGTCAAAGCCGGCAAGTCAACCTTCCTCAACACAATCATTTTCGACGGCAAACATATTCTGCCCGAAGCCTTCACGCCCAAAACCGCCACGCTTACCAAAATCGAATACGCCAAAGAAAATTCCCTTGAGGTCGAATATTACAGCGGCGAAGATTGGCAAGCTATCGAGCGTCACGCAAATTCCAACGTCGAAAGTGACGAAGCACGCGCCGCCCGTGAACTCGTTCAAGCTGTCCGCAATAAAAATGTCGAGCCTGCTGAAGTCACGGCAAGAGGTCATGACGTTGAAAAATTTACTTCGGACGACGAATTGGCGGGCAGACTCAATCGCTACGTCGGCGAGGACGGCGAACTTACTCCGCTGGTTAAATGCGTCACCTTACGAATCAACAAGCCCGAACTCGAAGGGATTTCTATCATCGATACGCCCGGATTAAATGACCCCGTAATTTCTCGTACTCAAAAGACAAGAGATTTTCTCGGTCTCTGTGATGTGGTTTTCTTCCTCAGTCCCGCATCACAATTCCTCGACCAAAACGATGTTAATCTGCTGAAAGCACAGTTGCCACAAAAAGGCGTTGCCAGATTGATTTTGATTTGTAGCAGATTTGATGACGGCTTAACTGATGTTATCTATGATACTGACAGTCTGAATGAGGCAATCAACGAAACGAAAAGTAAATTGCGGAATCAAGCAAAGAAAGTTTTCTCCAAGCAAATTGCCGATTACGAAAAGATTGGAAATTACGATATTGCCAAAATCCTTACTGAATGTCAGTCACCGATTTTCTTATCTTCTCTGTTCCACAACATGATTCGTAAAAATCGCTCCGAATACAACGCGGCAGAAGAAAACACCTTTGACAATCTCAACTATCATGAAGACCTTACAGATGATATGATCGCCATAATCGGAGATATTGAACCTATACAATCTCGTCTGCAGGAAGTTATTACTCAAAAGGACTTCACGCTTGCCAAAAAAGCCACAGGATTCGCTCCTCTCGCTCAAAAAAATCTTAGCCGTTGCATTAACGAAATCAAAACTACCGCCAATCACAAATACAATCAACTCGTCAACAACGATAAAGCAGAAATCGAACGTCAGCAACGAGTCGTCAGCACTCGCATTAACAATATCCAAAGTCGCCTTGAAGAATACTTCGGCGAGGTCTATTCAAACATGGAACGTTCAAAACTGGAAATATTGACCGCTCTACGCCGTTCCAGTCACGACTACTCGGCACTTGCTACCAGAACAGGCGTTGAAGTCAATGTTAAATCTTTCCGTGTAAGTGATTCAAAATGGTATAATCCGTTTACTTGGGGAAATTCCCACAAAGAATACTACACTTACGAGACGCGATACACTTATATTGATGCCAATGACGCTTTTGAAAACATTCGCAACTATGCTCGTGAATCCGCTTCTTCTATCGAGTCGGGATTTATCGACGCCGTTAATTTACTCGCTCTCAAAAACAGACTGCTCAAGCTCATTACTGATTCTTTTGATGTTTCCGATGAATCTTTTGATCCTGCTTACTTCAGATTGCTTGCCGAAAGGACACTCAACCAAATTGACTTCCCTGTTATCAAAATTGACGTAGAAGAGTCGGTGGCTAAACTTTCAAGCAAATTCTCCGGTGAAGTTCGTGATTCTTCTGCCCGTTCCCAAATTCAAAAGGAGCTATCCGAAATTATTGCCAAACTTTTTGACATCATTAGCGATAAATTCACTAATGAAATCACAAAATTTAAAGAACAACTTAATTCAATCAAAGATAATTTCGCCGAACATCTTCTGGCTGATATAAACAAAGAATTTGAAGAGCTTAAATCTGCTTACGCAGACAAAGAAAAAAACATTTGTCGCTTAGAAAATTACATTTCTCTTCTTAACGAGTCAGGCGGTATTGGTAAATTATAGTTATGGAAAGCAATATACGTGAAAAGTTAAATTTTTGATTGTATATTATAGTCTTGTATAGTAGTAATGCTCGGTCGATTAGACCGGGCTTTTTTTGTCTTCTAAATTTGATTGGAGGAGATACTTTTGAAACAAGGTAAAACGTTGCTGGAGTTGGGCAGGGAACTTCAGCGACAAAGACAAAATCGGCAGGACTTTCTTGCCGACACTCGCTCTCTCGAAGTGGAATCAACCAGCTACGGCTCAACCTTGCACATGTCGTTGGACAGCAACACTTACGGCTTTCAAATCGGGGAATTGGCACATCAGCAGATAGCTAGCCGCCTTAACATTCCCTTTCGCTACTATCAGAAAATGCAAAGCGAAGCCCCTGACTTGCTCGACCAAAATATCAATCGTTGGCTCAATCAAAATCCCGAACGGCGTATGATTCGCGTGCTCGACGGCAAAGTTCGTGCGTTCCTTTCCGACCGCTATCGTAGACTGGACAATCTGGAATTGTGCGCGGCAGTTCTGCCCGTCATTCAAGAAATGAACGGAGCGAGCATAGAATCGTGCGAAGTAACGCCAACGCATTTGTATCTTAAAATCGTCAATCGGCGAGTAAAGGCGGAAGTAAAAGTGGGCGACGTTGTTCAAGCCGGTTTTGTCGTGTCAAACAGCGAAGTTGGCTTGGGAAGTCTTCGCGTCGAACCGCTTGTCTTCCGCATCGTCTGCAAGAATGGTTTAATCTGCAAAGACCTGGCGCAGAAAAAATATCATGTTGGGCGGCAAGTCAATGCCTCAGATGATTCAGCTTACGAACTGTACTCAGAGGCAACATTGGCACAAGACGACAAAGCATTTTTCATGAAGGTGCAAGACGTGGTTCGGGCGGCGGTTGATGAAGCTAGATTCATGCTGACAGTGAACAAACTCCGTGAAGCTACTCAAATCCCGCTTAAACACGAGCCTGTTAAAGCCGTCGAGTTACTTGCCGATAAGTTTCAGCTGACAGAAAGCGAACGAGGCGACATCTTACGTCAGCTGTTCATGCAAGGCGACAGTTCCCGCTATGGTTTGGTCAACGCTGTCACTGCCGCCAGCAAGATTGCTAAGTCTTACGAAAGAGCAACAGACCTTGAGCGCATTGGCGGCGAAATTCTTGCCTTGCCTGTTCCGCGTAATATTCTTCCGCCGCCGACAATCTCGTCCTACCAAGCCTTGCCGGAATATCAAGCAATGACAGCCTAAAGGAGGGAAGAAAATGAGTAGCTACTTTAACTGCGCGGCTTTTGACGACGTAAACGCTTCCATTCGGCTCTCGGACAATGTGGTTTTCCTTGCGCTTAAAGGCGAGGACAAAAATGCAGATATGCACATCACTCTTAACCCGTTTCAAGGTATGGCTTGAAAGCTGTTTTTGCTGACAAGGACAGAACACCCAAAACAAGTTCTGACTTTCCTGTCACTAATACTCCGCGTGGCAATCTCGTGAGGGATTGTCATAAATGCGGTGAAGACGCGGTAAAGAATCCTCTCG
>JAFQZB010000208.1 GCA_017406175.1 Selenomonadaceae bacterium
AGATTGTCGCAAAATGGCTTTAATATCCGGCAGCATGTCATCAAAATGAGCTTGAGGATTTTGCTGTTTGAATTCCTGAAATTTCTTTGGCTGAGTGCTCTTTTTAATGTGAATCATTGCAGACCTCAAATCTTTTCTAAATCAAGTGTAACTTGTGCCCCGACAACTTCCGAATCATTGTCGCCAAGCTTAACTCGCAATTCGTCCAAAATTTTTTGAGCCGTATCTAAATTTTCATCTTCGATAGCTTTCGAGAAAGCATTCAATTTTTCAGTCACGTCGGAAGGTCGAATTGCCGTGTGCATAATCTCGCGAAGAATGGAATTCACGTCGCGCCCTTTCGTGTTGACATCGGGCGTATAGATTTCGCCGTTATTGAGAATTCTGATATTTTCTTTAGGTACATTGGTCAGCACGGTCGGCGAGTGAGTCGTGAAAATGAATTGCACTTTCGGAAAAGTCTTGTGCAAGCTGTCGATTACCTTCCGTTGCCACGACGGGTGCAGGTGCATATCAATTTCGTCAATCAAAACTATGCCGTCGGTTTCTTCTGTAACTTTGACGAGCAAATGAGGATTCAAGACCGCCATACGATACGCAATGTCGGCGGCTATAGCCAATATGCTCTTTGCTCCGTCACTCAAACAATACAGAGGAAGAATTTCCGATTTGTCGTCAGTAAATGTCTGCTGTATTTCAATATCTTCTGCTTCAGCGTCGTAGTCAATCGCTACATCTTGGAGTTTTTTGCTGTCGTTAATGTTCTTATAGCAATTAGCAATGGCAGTCTTTACGGCTTGGAATTCGGGAACGGGTTTTTTACGTTCAATTAGAAGCATGCGAGCAAACCAACTTCTCATGACTTCGAGATGAAAGATACTGGCAGTTAAACAATTACTATATCCTTTTAAACGTAGTACCTGATACTCAGCCGGTATAAATTCCCTGTTGACGATCTTTTCTTCGTTACGCTCTTTTGCTACCCAACGTCGGTTTGTTCCATAGTGGGTAATGAGTGGTAGTATAACATTTTCTCCGTTAATAAATCGCTCTTTTAGATTGTTCAGATATTCAACCAGCTGTTTAGACTCCAAATTTATCTTACTTTCAACGTCTTTATATTTCGTTGAAGTATTTTGCCAAGAAATTGTGTTGCAATCCCTGTCTTCTATGATGCCACTTATGGATGTAGGATACTTCGGAAAAGGCTCTAAAACGCTGCCGTTTAACATGACTTCACGTCTAACATCACTCGGTAATATCGTCAAATCATAAATAGCAAATGAAATATCATGAACCTGGTTCAATTTGACTGAATTAGAAAAGCTATCCAAAAAAATGCGCAGAGCATCAAGAACGGAAGACTTGCCGGAACCGTTGATACCAATCAAAACCGTGTAGGGCGTCGAAAAATTTATCGTCAACTCCTCGAAGCAACGAAAATTCTTCAACTTCAATTCCCTGATTTGCAATTCGCTCACCTCCAAGATCATCTCTTCATACAAGACGACTCGAATAAAACAATTTTTCTTTCGAGCGATTTGTGATGTCGATTTTTCAACTCGTCTTTAAATTCTTCAGGTCGTCGACAATAGCGTACCAAATTATTTTTTGAAATAATCCTGCTATAGCTGACAGATTGAGCGAGATGTCTTTTCAAATCACTTTGAGTACTGTGCTTCAGTTTAAATCTTTCACACAAATTTTTACATTCCAGCACGTACGACAATTCATTCTCAAAATTTTTGTTCTGAATTAGCAGGAAAATATTTCTTGGGCAAATACGTTTCAGAAGTCCTATGTTGTAAACCAGAGTATCGAAATTAACCTTTTCTATGCAATCTGTATCCAAGACGCAATAGACCTTATCCATAATCTTTTTCAAAATGTCACTTGCTCCCGAAAGTTTTTCTTGCATTAAGTTGAATTTTCTAAAGCGACCGGAGCAGATAAAATCACTTACTTTTAAAAAATCAAAAAATCTTTCTTCAATTTCACCTTCGGCGATGTATAAAATTCTACTCATTGCTTTTTTCCTCGAAAAACTTATCCAAGACGCTGTAGTCCGGTAAAACGCCAAAATAATCGTTTTCGTAATGCATTCTGAGATTTCTTATGTTCTTGCGTAGAACTTCAGAAGGATATACTACCTCATTAAAACCTTCTTCGCTACGCCTAAAAAACAGAAACGAAGTTATCGGTGCATTTAAATCCAAAAGTTCCGCGTTGTGTGTCGTAAAAAAAACTTGACTGTCAAAGGATTTTTTTGAAAAGGCTTGATATATGAGATACGCTTCAAGCTCGGAGTGCATATGGGAGAGACGTTCGTCGATATAAAAGAAATATCCTTTCCTATTGCTTAATTCATCGAATGTAAAGAGAAAATCTATCGCCTCAAATGTTCCGTGAGACAGTCTTTTATCGCATCGAGTAAGGTCACCGTCGGGAATGGTCAAGACCTCTTTATTTTTGAAAGTAATCTGATATGAATTTGTCTTGGCAGAGTCACCGTTTTCGCCTTCGACGGTCAAACGTTTCACACTTATAACGGAATTGTCAATTTTTGGAAGTATATCATTTAAAAGTTTAATATTCGTTTTGTCAAGATGAATTGAAGGTTTTAGCTGGTGTTCTGAGAAACTGAATCGGAAACCGATTTTCTTGCGCAAATCCTCCGTTTTTTTTGATAAAGCAAAAGCATATGATTTACAACCAATATTGAGCAAGTTTGTTACGGCGTCATAAGTTTCTATTACTTCGCCCTCTGTCAATTTTTTTCTTAATATCTGTATGTTGTAAGACTTATAAATTTTTTGTCTGAAAATTTTCTCCGTGTGCAAATTGTCATTGTGAAAATGTGCCTTTAACAAATAAGCCATGTCGTCAATGACAAATTCTATCTCGAAACTTGAATCC
>JAFQZB010000209.1 GCA_017406175.1 Selenomonadaceae bacterium
AGGCGTGCATAATCGACGTTCACGGCGTCGGCTACAAAGTTTTCGTCGACGCCTCGACGCGGCAAGCTCTGACACTCGGCGCGGCGGAGGAATTTTTTATCCATACGGCAGTTAGGGAAGACGCGATAACCCTTTACGGCATGAAGAACCAATCGGCGTTCGAGCTGTTCGAGTTGCTGTTGACGGTCTCTGGTATCGGCGCGAAGAGTGCGCTTGCCATCGTGTCGAAAATCTCTGCAGCGGACTTCGCACGAGCCGTGACCTTCCAAGACCTAAAGACTTTGATGAGATTGCCGGGCGTCGGGAAAAAATCTGCGGAGAGGATTCTTTTGGAGCTAAAGGACAAAGTGCAATCACTCGCCGAAAGTTTCACGGCTCAAGACTTCCAGCCCGCCCAAAGTCAATCGACAGCACAGGACGACGCCGCAGAGGCTCTTGAGGCATTGGGCTACACGTCGGCTGAGATATTAGCGGTGTTCAATCGTGCGCCGAAGAACTCTTCGACTGAACAGCTGATACGGCTCGCGTTGAAGGAGCTAAACCGCTTTACTTGAGACAAAATCAAAAAGACCGTTCCGAAAGTGGAGCGGTCTTTTATTGTCGTCGGGCAAGCCTTACTTAAACAGATTGGAAAACTTCTTAATCGTGTCGTCCTTCTTGTCAAGCACTTCGGAATAATTAATCTTGATACCGTTAGCAAGGGCGTCTTCGGGGTTGGGCAAGTTGTAACGTTCGGGCATGGTGACATCGCGGCGAACAGGAACCGTTCCAGCCTCGGCGACCTTTTGCTGAGCCTCTTGCGTCAAAAGATAGTCAACGAACTTTTTAGCGTTGTCCTTGTGTTCGGCGTCCTTGAAGATTGCAACGGGGCTTGGAACCATCAACAGCTCGTGAGGATAAACCATCTTGAGCGGCGCACCCTTATCAATCTTGCCAGCGGTTATGTAGTCAACGCCAAGGCAAGCATTCAACACACCGTCGGCAGTGTCATCGACGACACGTCCGGAGCCTTTACTCTTCGTCGCGCCATTGTCGTGCAGTCGAACGATATAATCCCAGCCGAATTGTTTTTCAAGCAGAGCAATGCTCATGAACGCCGTACCACTCAACGCCGGGTCAGCAATGCCGAACGAGTCTTTATAGGTCGCGTCGGTTGCTATCGTCTCCCAACTTGTCGGCTCCGTCGTGACTTTGTTGGTGTTTATGACAATACCAAGCGTGCCCAGTCTTGCGGCAGTGAACGAGCCGTCGTAGTCGTCAAAGGGATTCAACAGCTCATCGAAGACTATCGGCTTGTATTGTTCAAGCAAGCCTTCGTTTTTCATCTGGTAGAAGTCGGGCACTTCGCTTGTCCAGATAATGTCCGCCATGAGATGTCCGCTTTGACGTTCGGCTTCAAGCTTCGCCATAATCTTGCCCGCGCCAGCCGATTGCCAATCAACGTCAATATCGGGATACTTCGCCTTGAAACCTTCGACGATGCCGCCGATTAAAGATTCCTTCATTGAGGTGTAGAT
>JAFQZB010000210.1 GCA_017406175.1 Selenomonadaceae bacterium
AAGTTCAGGTCGAACAAAGAAAATTTTTCTTCAACGTCTGAAAAGAGATTTATGACCCCGTCGCTTTTTATAGCTTGCTTTAACAGTTCGTTGATTCTTTGATTGACTTCGGCTAGAGAATTTCTTTTGCCGATACCTTGAGCAGTAACCCTCAAAATTAACACGCGAACTGCCTCAAAGAATGCCGCTTCCAATCTCAAACTTTTTGGCGTTATCGACGAACACAACGTCAAAGCTTGTTTAAGCATAAGCGACTCTTGCAAAAAGATTTTTTTGTCTGCGTCTTTATCTTTTGCCAGAATGAAATCAACCGCGCCGATAATAATTTTTGCTTGTCCCAAGCTGTCAGCTGACTCAAACCTAGAGTAATCGTAGCCGAAAAAAATATCACTGCAGATTGAAAGCTTTTCAAGGAATTTAGGATAGGCGACTTTTGAAATGTCTTGGTCGCCATAATTTTTCTGTCACGAACAGTATAATCACTCATAGCTTGCTTGAGCGCGGTAGCTATTCCAACGTAGTCGACAATCAAGCCGCCTTCTTTATCGCGAAAAACTCTGTTGACGCGAGCAATGGCTTGCATAAGATTATGCCCGCTCATTGGCTTATAAATGTACATAGTTGCCAAAGACGGTACGTCAAAGCCCGTAAGCCACATATCCACGACAATCGCAATCTTTAATGGGCTTTCGTCGTCTTTGAAAGTCTTCGCCAATTCATCGCGCTTGTATTTGTTTCCGATATATTGTCGCCACTCTTCGGGGTCGTTGTTACTTTCCGTCATGACTAAGGCGAGCTTTTCTTTCCAAGTCGGACGCAATGACAAAAGCCTTTTATAAATCTTTAACGCAATAGCGCGAGAGTATGCAACAATCATTGCTTTGCCCGTCAAAAGTTCAGCGCGATAATTTTCGTAGTGGTCAAGAATATCCATCACCAATGAATCAATGGTTTTATCGTTGCCCAGAATGGATTCCATTTGAGCGAGTTTTTTCTTGCTCTTCGCGATAACTTCAGGGTCGGTATTAGCTGCCAGCAAGTCATATTCTTTGTCGATAAGCGCAAGGGTTTTCTCGTCGAGCCGCAATTTTATAACGCGGCTTTCATAATAAACCGGTCGAGTTGCTCCGTCTTCCACTGCTTGCGTCATGTCGTAAATGTCAACATATTCGCCAAAAATTGCACGGGTGTTTCTGTCCTTTAGGGAAATCGGTGTGCCCGTGAAGCCGATATACGTTGCATTTGGCAGAATGTCGCGAATAATTCTTGCCGTGCCGATTGTACGTTTTACAGTTTCCTTTCCGGACTCATCGTGAATGATTTTTATCTTTTCGGTCAAGCCATATTGTCCGCGATGTGCTTCATCAGCCATAACAACAATATTGCGACGTTCCGACAATGGCTCGACTGTTTCCTCGAATTTCTGCATGGTAGTAAAAATAATCCCGTTCGCCTGCCGACTGTTAAGAAGTGTTTTCAAATGCTCGCGACCCTTAGCTTGAATCGGTTCTTGGCGCAAAAATAATTTACACTTTGCGAATTGGCTGTAAAGCTGGTCGTCAAGGTCATTTCTATCCGTCAGCACAACGACTGTTGGTGCGGAAATTACGCTCTGCAAGAGATGTACATAAAAAACCATTGACAAGGATTTTCCGCTACCTTGCGTGTGCCAGAATACTCCGCCCTTTCCGTCCGTCTCGGTAGCACGCTTGGTTGAATCAATCGCTTTTTTTACGGCAAAATATTGATGATAGCCCGCGAAGATTTTATTTTTCTGCAAGCCTTCATTTGAAAAGCAGATAAAGTCCTTGAGTATGTCCAAAAACCTTTCGCGCTGAAAAATTCCTTCAAAGAATGTATCGAATTGCGCGTAACGAGTATTCTCGTAGTTGCCGTCTTTAGTCTTCCACTCCATAAATCTATCAATTCCCGAAGTAATTGTCCCTGCCTTAGTCGACGCAAGGTCGCTGATGACACAAAGCGCATTGTAAATGAACAGCGACGGAATGATAAATATCTTCACCAAAAATTACTTTACATACTCGTTGATTAAGTAAAGCGGTCTTTTTATGATTGTATATGGCAATTCTTCCAACCCAACTTAAATGATTATTTCTACTGACTGGGTCGCCTGTCAAAGCAAATAAAATATCGCCTTCTTCAACTTTATATTTATTAAAAGCAAATTCATTTTCTACATCTACTTTAGCAGAATCAGGAAAAAATTTTATAAAACCATTTTTTATTTCCTTAATCCTTACAACTAAATACTTTCCATTGCTTGAAAAAGTTTTTGAATTAAAAGAATATCCATTTTGAAATGAAACATAATCGCCGATATTAACAATTTTTCAGTCGCTCATAAAGTCACCTGCTTAAAAACGATATTTAATGCCGCTCTGCTTCATAATTTCATTGGCAATATGGCGCGACTTAATCTTTCCGTCAACAACAACTTTCCTATTCGTAATGGGGCTGAACCAAATATCATGGTCGCCTTTGCCATGTCGCAAAAATTCGCAACCATTTTCGGCTAAAATAATCCGAACTTTCTTTTCATACTCTGCCACTACGCCAACGCCACTCTTTCGTGCCTGTCGCAATGAAAATAAAAATCTTCCCGCTTTTTTACGCCGTTCAATTCAATAATTTCAGGCGCAGCAATCATTACCCTACTAATCAATCTGTCCGCCGACTCTGCCTCAAGAATCAATCCTGGAATATCGTCGCTTGTCGCCATCCAAACCTTAGCTTCATCGTCCCAAACAAGCTGAACATTATAGCCTTCCATGAACAATCCCTCCGTATAAAACAACTTAGCGATTTTCAACACTCATCGTATCAACTCGACATTTTAAATCTTGAAACACTCTTAGACACTCCGTTTTCATATCGACCAACTTATTCTCCACATTATCGCCTTCATTGTAAGTATCCAAAATTTTCTTCCAAACCAAGCTATCTCTAATTATACCACGTCGGCAAGCAACTTCAATGATGACACTAGGGGTTGTTGGTAAACTCAAGTAAAAGAAAAACATAAGCAGTTCTTTGATAAAATGAGTTTGAAAGAAGTGAACAACTTATGTCAAATTCATTTTACCACAAAGATTTAACTGACGCGCAATGGAACAGAATAAAATTTGTGTTTGAGAAGCAAGTGAGGGTTGGACGTCCGCC
>JAFQZB010000211.1 GCA_017406175.1 Selenomonadaceae bacterium
ATGTTCTATCAGCTCCATTACTTTATCTGTGCCGGATTGTTCATAATCTGTCAGCTGTATCTCGATAGCAATTTTCTTCAAATAAATTCGGCTGTAGTCCATATACTGGTCTATCAACGTTTCCAGTGTCGATATATTCCCATAAGAGATAATGTGCTTTAATTTTCGATTTTCCTCGCGCACTCGCTTTAATTCTCGACGAAGTTTTTCACTATCCTCCGAGAATTCAACGTCTTGAGGAGTTTTTTGCCTCCTTACATGCCCTAACATCATCTGCCCTCCAAAAATTTTAACTACCTTTATTCGGATTCGCTCGCTCATGCTTATGTTACACCATATGCAGTCAACTCGTATAACACAATTTCGCAAGTTAGCAAAAAAACGCCCGAACACTTTCTCGGACGCCTTTACTCTATTTTTTTACCTTCTTTGATTTTACTTCCACATTTACTTTCTTAAAATCTTCCTCCTTACAAGATTCA
This sequence comes from Selenomonadaceae bacterium, assembly GCA_017406175.1. Classification (GTDB taxonomy): domain Bacteria; phylum Bacillota; class Negativicutes; order Selenomonadales; family Selenomonadaceae; genus Quinella. Next base: position 483 of record JAFQZB010000211.1, read on the forward strand.
AATGTATCTACCGCCGCATAATATTTGAAATAACAACTGTAGTTCTTGCCTTGTCGATTCTTCAAACATTTCAATTCTACTTGGCGCGGATTTGCTTCTTTCGCTTTCGAGATTATTTCCCGATTTTGATTCGTCGCTCCCTCTTTCAACTCCCGCGTCGCGTATAACTGCAAGCCCCATACCACATCTGCTGAATACTCTATATTGCCACTTTCCTTAAAACTCTCAAACGCTACCTGTTGTCCGTAATTCTGCCGATTAAAGCTACTTATCACTATGAATGTCGCGCCCGTCTCGCGCTGAAAATTTTTCAACTTGCGCACTATCTCATCTATGCCCTGTTTTGCCGACGCTTCTCTTCTTCTAACCGGCACTATCTGCAAATAATCTAAAACTATTACCGGTGCTTTTTCCACACAGTATTTTCTTAATCCAAATATCAAGTCATCTATATCCTGTTCCTGCATTTCCACTACCGTCAAGTCTATTCCTATTTCTCCGAATTCCACTAAAATCTCTTTCAAGGTTCGAGTTTCATCACCACGACGGATTCCTGCCGATGTCAATTTCGTATTTCTATCTCGACTGAACAATTCCCGCATTGCCGATTTAGTATACAACTCAAATTCGCTCATCTCATAACTGCAGTATACGCACTTTTCTCCTTGTCGTGCCATTTGCTCCAATAATTGCCACGCGAATGTTGTTTTACCCAATGCCGGCAATCCTCCCAGTACGTATAAGCCTGGCGTAAATATCTGCTCGGAGTCTAAGTTTGCAAAACCCGTCTTTCGACTTGCGTATTCTTTCATCTCTTCTACTTTCGTGCCAAATTTTTCTTTGAAGAAAGTGGAGAAACCAGAAGAAGTCGTCTCGCTCGTTAGCTTTTTTAATTCTTCGAGCATTACCGATGCTTCCTGCATTATTTCTTGCAATGGTTTTACATCTTGAGAAGCGTCTTCCTGTAAGACTTCACCGAGTAACATCAGCCGTCGTAATATTGCTTTTTCCTTTATCACCTTCGCATGAGCTTGAGCATAACCCGTAGTCCAAGCAGATTCAGCAAGCATAAAAACATACCGCAAGCCAACTTTATCTAATTCTTGACGCTTCCGCAATTCTTCCGAGAGTGAAAGGATATTCGGCTCAATTCCTGCGTCATATAAATCTAAGAGCACTCGATAAACCATGCGATGTTCTACCCGATAGAAGTCATCTTCTTTGAGCACTGAACGTACATTAGGAATAACGAGACCCCGTTTAAGCATCATAGCCCCCAAGACGCTCTTTTCCATTTCGATAGCCTGAGGCAAGTCAAAATTTTTCCCAGTCACAAAATTACCCCCTGATAAAAAATGCTACGCATTGCCGCCCCTTCGCGACTAGCGTCGGACGTTCACTGCGGGCGAGGCACCCTGCGGGACGCTCCGCTTGCCTCGCAACCTTGTTCACATCACGACGCTAGACGGCAATTTTTTTTCGCTAAGCTCAAAAACGTTCACTTCGCAAAGCTACGTTCACTAAATTGCCTACGCTCAGCCCCGGCACCCCACCCAGATTACCGTAGTTAAATGCGTTCAGACTGCGCTTGCCTAAAGGCTTCGCTTGTCTTCACTTAGTTGCTGTGAAATTTTTTTCGGTAGCTACCTCAAAAAATTTCTACACAACAAAAACTTTAACCAGAGAAGGAGGAAAGGTTGCTTTGAGGAGGTCGTTATCCGGAGCGTTATCTTGCAACCTTTCCGGTGGGGGATACGGATTTTCCCCCAAACCCCCTTTTGGGGGGACACCCCCCGCCTACGGCTCCCCCCGATGTGGTGTTCTACCTGAGGTTATTGCTAAAACTAAGTTATTGAATCTCAAAACCGTAGTAAACGTTAAAAAAGAACATCCAGCCCGATTTCTCCGAGCATTTTCTCAAATTTAGAGTTTTTAACCTTAACGAGCATAAACGTCGGATGTTCTTTTTTCGAGTAGTTGGAGTAACCGACAACCTTTGAATAGTCGTAACGCTGGAGTAGCTACAGTGAGTCGGCGACAAAACGCATTTTGCATGGAATGCCGGTTGCCGTACGCGTAGCGGTGCCCAACGGGCAAGGCAACCGAATGCGTTTTGGTGCCGTACGGGGGGGCTGGGGGGTGATAAACCCACCAGCGCAGCTTAATCGACTTGCTGAAGACAAGGCTGTCACGGACGACAGCCGCAGTCTGAAGCTTAGTCGATTCTGCGGGCTGAAGTTCACGATGACTTGCGGGTAGTCGATACTGCGAGAGCCGCGTTCAAGGTTTAGGGTAGCCGCAACGTTCAATCGCGGCTCTCGCTTTTCAAGCCGCCAGCGACCACACCACGACGGCACCGCCAGCGACCACACCACGACGGCACCGCCAGCGACCACACCACGACGGCACCGCCAGCGACCACACCACGACGGCACCGCGACAGCTAAGATACTTACAGTATCTACGTGAAAAATCCGAGTTCAAGATTGGCGTGTCGACGCCGTTTTTAGCCTGTCTGAATTTTCAGATTTTCATAGACCATTCCCTAAATCCCGATAGACCATTCCCTAAATACCGAGAGACCCCCCTTTATTAAATTTTTAAACCGCGTCAGGACGCCATTTATTTTGCGAGCTTTTCACCACTTGGATAGAGCTTTTCACCACTTGAAATAGAGCTTTTCACCACTTGGGAGAAAGTAAACTCAATAGCTTGATACTTATCACCGTCTTTCCTTACAGTAAAAGATGTAATGTCACCGTTAGACATCAAATCTTCAAAAATTTCAATGACTCCATGAATGACTTTGCATTTCTTTCTGGAATCTGCGTTCATGAATCCACATACTTTAAAAACATAGTCAAATGCTATAATTGGTTCCATGTTGTGAAGAAAACTTTCGAGAACTCGCTGAATGACACAATGTCTAACAGATATACTTCTTGGTGAACCTGAATGCTTTGAAATACTTAATAATCTAGGCTCCACAGAAAGTAACTGATTATTTTTAACGCGAGCGATTGTCAAAAGTGGTGATTCATCATAGAAATAAATAACAGTTTCAGATTTA
>JAFQZB010000212.1 GCA_017406175.1 Selenomonadaceae bacterium
GCTCAAGGGCAAGTGCAATTCAATCAACCGAACGCTCAAGGGCAAGGGCAATTCAATCAGCCGCAAGCCCAAGTTCAAGGGCAAACGCAAATTAATCAGCCACAAGTTCAAAGTCAGCAAGCGCAACTCCTTCAGCCGCAAATGCAAGGGCAACAAGCCAATCGCCCGAATAATCAAAGCCAACAGCCGCGAATCGAGATAATACCGCGAATGCGCAGGAGCAAAATCAAGCCGAAGCACGTCAGCGAGGACTTTATTAATCGGCAGGAAGAAATGCGTGTACAAATGGAGCTGGCAAAAAACGCGATGCTCAGACAAAATTTGCAGAACACGCCGCGAACAAACGACACTATGAAAAGCCTCGCGCAATTCCTCCTGCGACATTCCGACACGACGCCAAGGGATTCCGTCCTGCTCCAAAACTTCGTGAACAATTCGCAATCGATGATGTCCGAAGCCGAGGCGCGTCACTTGCAAAATCTTCTGCGCCTCTGTCAAAACAATATCCCGCTCACCGTCCGCCAAGCCGCCGTCCAACAAAATCTCCCCGACTTGCCGCGGCTTTGGGCGTTTATGCAGATGTGCGACATGGCAAACGTAACGTCGAAGATGAACGCCCGCGCCTTCAAACGCGCCGGAAAGGACGTTGCCGACTTCACGACCGCCATGCGCCACGCCATGACCGCAGAAAATTCCGTCGTGCAGAATCAACGCTCCTTCCAAATGATGTTGCCGCTTTACATGGGCGACAACGAGACGAGCTACCCAACTTATTTGAACGTCTACGACGAGACCACCAAGGACGAGGAGACTGGCGAGGATAAAAAGGAAACGTGGTTCCGAATTTGCGTGCTGACGGATTATATCGGCGCGGCGGAGCTGGTTTTCCGCGTCTATGAAGAAACTCATTTGGACATGCGCTTTTATTTTTCGCGAATCGACGTGGCGGAAGAATTCAGAAGTACGTATCTTGATTCGCTTAGAAAATCTTTGCGGGAAACAGATTTAAGCGTCGGCGAAGTTCGCGTTGGCGGCGTCGGCGAAAGAATGTTCAGCTTTTAAAATAATTAAAAAAGGCACTTCCCCGAAATTCGAGGAGGTGCCTTTAGTTTTGTCCGTTGTTAAATTGCCGACAAATTATGCGCCGACCGAACGATTGAGGAGCGGTTTGCGCTCATAAACAGCACTCTTGCCGAGCTCTTCTTCGATACGGATAAGCTGATTGTATTTTGCCATGCGGTCGGTGCGGCTGAGCGAGCCGGTCTTAATCTGACCAGAGTTGGTGGCAACTGCGATGTCGGCGATTGTAGCGTCTTCGGTCTCGCCGGAGCGGTGAGAAGTAACGGTCGTGTAGTTGTGGCGGTGCGCCATTTCGATTGCTTCGAGGGTTTCGGTAAGCGAGCCAATCTGATTGACTTTGATAAGAATGGAGTTCGCCGCGCCGAGTTTGATGCCTTTTTCAAGGAATTTGGTGTTGGTGACAAACAGGTCGTCGCCGACGAGCTGGCACTTATGACCGATTTGTTTCGTGAGCGCAACCCAGCCGTCCCAATCCTCTTCTGCCAAACCGTCTTCGATAGAGTCGATGTAATAGGTGTCGACGAGTTTTTCGAGGAAGTCGATTTGCTGTTGGACGTCGTATTTCGGACCGTTCGGGTCTTTGAGAATCGGGTGTTTGCCGTTGAGTTGTTTGTAGTCATAGAAGTACTGGTCGCCCTCTTTGACCGCGAACTCGGATGCCGCGCAGTCCATAGCGATTTTGACTTGTTCGCCGGGTTTGTAGCCTGCCGCCTCGATAGCCTTGATGATAGTTTCGAGCGCGTCTTCAGTGCCTTTGAGATTGGGAGCAAAGCCGCCTTCGTCGCCGACAGCCGTGGAAAGTCCGCGACCTTTAAGAATCTTGGCAAGGTTATGGAAAACTTCTGCGCCCATGCGAATGGCTTCGCGGCAAGTGGGAGCACCAACAGGACGAATCATAAATTCCTGGAAAGCAATCGGAGCGTCGGAGTGTGCGCCGCCGTTGATGATGTTCATCATGGGGACGGGCATTTTGTAGGTATTGCAACCGCCGATATAGCGATAGAGGGGCAGTCCGACAGCTTGCGCACCGGCTTTGGCAGCGGCGAGCGAGACAGCCAAAATTGCATTTGCGCCGAGTTTGCTCTTTGTGGGCGTGCCGTCGAGTTCAATCATCTTGTAATCGAGAGCACGCTGATTAAGGACACAATTGCCTACGAGAGCCGGAGCAATGATTTCATTGAGGTTTTTGACTGCTTTGAGGACGCCTTTACCCATATAACGACCTTTGTCGCC
>JAFQZB010000213.1 GCA_017406175.1 Selenomonadaceae bacterium
AAAATGCACGGCGTCGCAGAAAAAATCCTCCGCGCCATGAGATAAAAATTTTTTTCCCGTCCATGTGGCGGGCTTTTTTTGTCCAAAATGAAAAATCCGGTATTTTGGATAAAAATCCCATATGCTGGATTTTTCAGCCCTCCTCAAGCCCTTGCAGGGGGCTTTTTTTGTTACTTCGCGTAATGACGCCATTTAGCATTTTGAAAAATCCGATATTCTGGATTTTCCGTTTTGAACCTCAAAACCGCCCTCAAAACCAGTTTCAAGCCTTCAAAATCGTTTTCAAAGCTCAAATCAGCTTTCAAATCCCGTTCACAGCTCCAAAAGCAGTTCAGAGCAAAAATTTTCGTCTCAAACGCAAAAAAAATCCTCCGCCGAGCTTTTTCGACAGAGGATTAAAATTTTTTCCAGCGTTTCATTGCAGATTCGGGATTATCGACCATTCGCACGAGTGATGACGCCTCATAACTTCAAAATTCGCTAAAAACCACTCATCAGTATTGTATCCGTCATCCATTGTCACATCTACGCAGTAAGTTCTGCCGTCAGATAAGGTTATCGTGTTCCAAAAATGCCAACCACCGTCAAACGTGCCATTAATCCTTCTGACATTCAATCCTGCCATGCGACCGAGCATATAAAATGCATCAGCATAGCCTCCGCATTGCGCGTAATGGTCAATTAACACGCCTATCGCTGTTCCGTTGCGATTATTTTCATTTTTATATTCATATACACTATCACATATGACATCGTGAATGTAACGAGCCTTTTCGACTTCAGATGAACGTTTATTTGCCTCATAGACGATACCGACTGCAATATTATAAAGTTTTTTCTCTTCAGCAGTTAGTTTGCTTGTATCGCCACTTCGATAAGCATTAGCGACGCGTACACCGATATATTCTTGTGTTATCGTGTAAGTGAATTTTTCAATTGGGAAACCGTCGAATTTAGGTTCTAATAGATAATAAGGAGCGGTTGCAATATATTGATAAAGTTCACGTGCAAATGCTTTGTGTTCTGCCTCACTATTAACTTTAAAGTTTGCAAGAGCAAATTTAAAAACCTTTTGACCTGTGCGGCGTCCATTTTCAACATATCGAGCAAACTCTGCTTTATTTCCAAATCTAGGAGCTTTATTCCAATCATAATCGTAAGCGAAGGCGATTTGCGCACTCAAAATAAACACGGCGAGTATCACGGCGGTAAAAATCTTTTTCACGTCGAACACCTCCTAAAAATTTTCGCCATTATATCAAAAAATTTATCTCATGCAATAAAAAAAGTCCCCAGTCGAAAGTTTGACGGGGGATTTTATATTTATTGGAGATATTCGCTCAGATAGCCGCGAAACCGTCTTCAAGGTCGGCGATAATGTCGTCAATGTGTTCGGTGCCGATTGACAGGCGAATCGTCGCGGGCGTGATACCACTTGCGAGCAATTCTTCTTCAGTCATCTGCGAATGAGTGGTTGAGGCGGGGTGAATAACCAAAGATTTAACGTCGGCGACATTGGCGAGCAACGAGAAAATCTTAAGATTGTCGATAAATTTCTGCGCGGCGACGGCTCCGCCCTTAATCTCGAAGGTAAAAATAGAAATGCCGCCGTTCGGGAAGTATTTTTCGTAAAGCGCGTGGTCAGGGTGATTTTTAAGCGCGGGGTGATTGACTTTATCGACTTTAGGATTGTTCGCGAGGAAATCGACGACCTTTAAAGCGTTTTCGACGTGGCGTTCAACCCTAAGCGATAAAGTTTCGACGCCTTGCAACAAAATGAACGCGCTAAGAGGAGAAATAGCCGCGCCGGTATCGCGAAGGAGAATTGCGCGGATATAAGTGACGAAAGCCGCCGCGCCGAGTGCTTTATAGAAGCTGACGCCGTGATAACTGGGATTCGGTTCGACTAAGTGCGGGAATTTGCCAGATTTCTCCCAATCGAACTTGCCACTCTCGACGATAACACCGCCTAAAGTAGTTCCGTGCCCGCCGAGAAATTTAGTTGCGCTGTGAACGACAATATCGGCTCCGAACTCGAATGGGCGAATCAAATACGGCGTAGCGAACGTATTATCGATTACGAGCGGGATTTTATGTTTATGGGCGATGTCCGCGACTTTTTTAATATCAATCAGCGTAGCATTAGGATTTCCGACGGACTCGATAAAAATAAATTGCGTATTGTCCTTAATCGCCGCCTCGAAAACGTCAACGCCCTTAGTCGGGTCAACAAAAGTAGTTTCGATACCGAAATCGGGCAGTGTGTGTTCAAAAAGATTAAAAGTGCCGCCGTAAATGGTGGTCGCGGCTACGATATGTTGACCTTTGTGCGCGAGGGCTTGAGCGACGTAAGTAACTGCCGCCGCGCCGCTTGCGACCGCTAAAGCCGCCGAGCCGCCTTCCAAAGCCGCAATTCGACGCTCGAAAACGTCTTGAGTTGGGTTAGTCAGTCGTCCGTAGATATTTCCTGCGTCTTTGAGTGCAAAACGGTCTGCGGCGTGTTGAAAGTCATGGAAAACATAAGAAGTCGTTTGATAAATCGGAACTGCGCGGGCATCAGTCACGGGGTCGGCGTGTTCTTGTCCGACGTGTAGTTGCATTGTCTCGAATTTCATTTCAAAAACCTCACTTAAATAATTCTGTGGAAAGATAACGGTCGCCGGTATCGGGAAGGAGCACTACGAAAACTTTTCCGGCATAATCATCGCGTTTAGAGAGTTCAAAAGCCGCCGCGAGAGCCGCACCCGCCGATATTCCTACTAAAATGCCTTCCGCCTTAGCAAAATCTCTTCCGAACTTAAAAGCGTCCTCATTGGCGACGGGAACGACTTCATCATAAATCGTCGTGTCTAGGGTATCAGGAACGAAACCCGCGCCGATTCCTTGAATCTTATGTGCGCCAGCCTTGCCAGCCGATAAAACGGGCGAAGTCTTCGGTTCGACGGCGACAACTTTAATATTTGGGTTTTTAGCCTTTAAAAATCTGCCGACGCCGCTTAAAGTTCCGCCCGTGCCGACGCCAGCCACAAAAACTTCAACCGAGCCTTCGGTATCGTTCCAAATTTCTGGTGCGGTAGTTTTTTCGTGAGCGGCAGGGTTATTCGGGTTCGTGAACTGCGACGGGATAAAAGCGTTGGGAATTTCCTTCGCAAGCTCCTCCGCCTTAGCAATCGCGCCTTTCATGCCCTTTGAACCTTCAGTAAGGACGATTTCCGCGCCGTAAGCCGCAAGAAGTTGTCGACGTTCAACGCTCATAGTCTCCGGCATGGTAAATATTGCCCGATAGCCTCTTGCCGCCGCAAAACTTGCCAAGCCAATGCCCGTATTACCGCTCGTCGGCTCGATTATGACGGAATCGGCTTTAAGTTCGCCTTCCTGCTCGGCAGATTCAATCATCGCCTTAGCAATCCTATCTTTGACACTGCCGGCGGGGTTGAAGTACTCAAGCTTGACCAAAAGCCGACCATTGAAGCCGATTTTAGCCGAAAAGTTCTTCGCCTCAAGCAACGGAGTATTCCCGATAAGTTCCGTGACGTTTTTATAAATTTTCAAGTCTATAAGCCTCCTTAAATAAAATTGACGCAAGAATACAACCGAAAACCTATTCTGTCAATAGGTAATTGACTTTTCGCCCTGCCGACGGCTATAATGACCGTCAACGAAACGGAGGTAACGAAATTGATTTCAACAAAGGGAAGATACGCCTTGCGAGTGATGATTGACCTAGCGGAGCAGGAGCCGGATAAATTTATTCCGCTTGAAGAGATAGCGACGCGGCAAAACATATCGAAAAAATATTTGGAGATAGTTTTAAAGTCTTTGGTGCAAAAAAACTTCCTAAAAGGTCTGCGGGGCAAGGGCGGCGGCTACAAACTCACACGCAAGCCCGAAGAATACACCGCCGGAGAAATATTGGAAGTCACGGAAGGGACGCTAGCGGTTGTCTCGTGCTTGCAAGCCAATTCTGCGCCGTGCGAACGAAAAAATTTCTGTAAGACGTTGCCAATGTGGAAGAATTTCAATCAGCTAACTCACGATTTCTTTTTTGGAATTACGCTTAAGGATTTGGCGACGCCCGATTGAACGCGGCAATAAAAATTTTGACACGGCAGGGAAAAACGGCGGCTTATCGAAAAGAAAGCGTGAGGTGTTGACATTGGCAATGGAGATTGAGCGAAAATTCTTGGTCGATAAGCGGAAAATGCACGAGCTGACCTTTTCGAGCGAGTCAATCATCAAGCAAGGCTACCTTTCAAGCAATCCGACGGTTCGGGTTCGGATAAAGGATAAGCAAGGGTTCCTAACGATAAAATCATCGACGCGGGGAATCAGTCGGCAGGAATTTGAGTACGAGATACCGCTAGACGACGCCGAGGAGCTTTTGAAGCTTTGCGAGGAGAATGTTTTAAAGAAATATCGCCGAACGGTGGAATTTGGCGGACACGTCTGGGAGATTGATTTTTTTATGGGGCGACTGGCGGGCTTAGTCTTGGCGGAGGTGGAATTATCTTCTGCTGATGAGGTCGTTGAGCTACCCGAATGGATTCGGCATGAAGTTTCAAGCGACAGGCGTTATGCCAACTCAAATTTAGTTAAAGTAGAGAATTGGTCGCGTAGAACGTGGCGCAAGGCTTAAGAGGTGGAACTATTTGATTTCGGAGTGGGAATTATTTTTGAGATTGACGTTGGCTTGCGTTTTGGGCGGGATAATCGGTTACGAAAGGCAAAGTCGCAGGAAAACGGCGGGTTTGCGGACGAA
>JAFQZB010000214.1 GCA_017406175.1 Selenomonadaceae bacterium
AGGACGGGTTCTTCCTCGCGAATCAGATTGCCTTGCTCGTCATAAATTCTGGGCGTGAGGAGCGGTCCTTCCTCGGTGAACTCTTTAATCGCCATGCCCTGTTGAAGTTCGATACCGTCAACTGCCGCGTAATCGAGCTCGCGCTGACTGGCAGCAATCCTCTGGCGGCGTGCGTAAAGCGTGACGTGCCGACTGCCTTGACGGATAACAGTTCGTGCTACGTCGATTGCACTGTTGCCCGCCCCGATAATCGCCACGGTGTCGCCTAGGTCGTAAGCGTCCGGGTTTTGCAGATAGTCAATCGCGTAATGGACGTTACCGAGGCTCTCGCCTTTGACGTGCGGACGACGCGGACGCCAAACGCCCGTGCCGATGAAGATTGCGTCGTAGCCATCGTTAAAGAGATCGTCTAGGTGCAACGCGCCGCCAATCGCCGTGTTCGGGCGGAAGTGAATCCCCATTTGCCTGAGTTTGACTTGATAGCGGTCGAGAATCTTCTTAGACAGGCGGAAGGCGGGAATACCATAGCGCATCATGCCGCCGACCTTGTCCATGCGTTCAAAGATTGTAATTCGATAACCGAGCGCGGCAAGCTTAATGGCAATCGTGATACCCGCGGGACCAGAACCGATTATCGCGACGCGTTGACCGGTGTCGGGGGCGCGTTCCAGGCTTATCTTGTCAAAGTAGAAGTCGGAGATGTAATTTTCGATGCTTGGAATTTGAATTGCCGAGCCGTCTTTGCGCTTGCCCTGAATGCAGTTGCCCTCGCATTGATTTTCGTGGTCGCAGACAAGGGAGCAGACGACGCTCAGCGGATTGTTCTCGAAGAGCATACGCCCCGCCTCCACCGTTTGCCCAGCTAGGAACAGGCGAATCATTTCGGGGATATTGGTTTCAATCGGGCAACCTTTGATTCGGCAAAGCGGCTTCTTGCATTGCAGACACCGCCGCGCCTCTTCGATTACGTGTGCAGCCATAGTTTTTCCCTCCTAAAATTTTATCCTCTGAACAGTTGAACCCAGTAATGATGATAAGTCGAGTAGTCTTCGTAAGCGTAGCCGACGCCCAGCTCGCGGAAGTTAGGGTTTAAAATGTTTTCGCGGTGCCCATCGGAGCTCATCCACTGTTCGACGGTCTCTTGAGCTGAAGCATGACCCGCCGCGATATTTTCTCCGCAAGTCCGTCCGCGATTTCTCATGACCGTAAAGCAATCCGAGCCGTCGGGGCGTGTGTGCGAAAAGACTTCGACTATCTCGCGTGCCCTAATCGCCGACTCCTCCTGCAAATCGTCAGCTAACCTCAGCGGCGCGGCTCCGACTCTTGCCCGTTCGGCGTTGACTAAGTTGAGAACCTCGACCGCGAAACTTTCTGCGGCAAGGGCAACGCTCATACCCGACAGCAGAAAAATTACCGCGACGCTCAACAAAAACTTTCTCATGGCTCTCCCTCCTTGCAATGAACTTTGACAGCCTCCAAAAGATTTCCGCCCTCGAAGAAAATTCCCGCCCGAAGTCCCGCCGCCTTTGCCGCCTCGATGTCTCGTTCACTGTCGCCGAACATGATAGCCTGCGCGGGGTTTATGTTGAAGTCTTCGCACGCCCGCAGAATCAAACTGGGCTTTGGCTTGCGGCAGTCGCACTCAATGCTGAACTCTTCCACGATGCCTTCAGGGTGGTGCGGGCAATAATAAAAGGCGTCGATGTGTGCGCCGACCTCGGCTAGGCTCCGTTGCATGAAGTCATGAAGATTATCGACCTCCCTCGCCGTGTACATTCCGCGAGCAATGCCGCTTTGATTCGTGACGACGATTGCCAACAGCCCGCGTCCGTTGCAGAACTTAATCGCGTCTCGTGCGCCGTCAATCCATTTGGACTTCTCGACCTCCCAAAGATAGCCGACCTCCTCATTTAAGACGCCGTCCCTGTCAAAGAATATCGCTTGAATCATTTCGCTCAACTCCTCGGCAGGGAAATTCTGCGCCGCTTAAAAATTTTCCTGCAAAAGCTTGCCGATTCGATTTTTGGCGCGTATAATGTCAAAATATCAAGATGAGGTGATTAATCATGTTGAACAACAAAGCAGACACGATTGAAGAATACATACTCAAGCGGCTGGAGCAAAACGCCAACAGACAGATTGAGCTTAAGCGGACAGCTCTTGCTAACGAGGTAAGCTGTGCACCTTCGCAGATAAGTTACGTCTTAAGTACGCGTTTTACGACGGATAAGGGCTTTATCGTGGAGTCGCGGCGCGGGCTTGGCGGGTACATTCGCATTGCGCTGATTGCCGAGGAGCTCGACCGCAAACAACTTTTATATCAGCGGTTCCTTGAAGAAATCGATGAAAATACGCCGTTCGCACACGTGAAGTCGATGATTGAATTCCTTTTGGACAACAAACTAATCACGCGGCGCGAGGCAGAGCTTATCGCGCAGATGTCAGCCAATCTTTACGAGTCGGAGGAGACAGGAGAGCTTGAATCGGCGGAACGCGCAAGGTTAATTCGTTCAATCTTCGTGACACTGGCTAAAATAACCTAAGTTGCTCCATTAAATCTGCAAAAATGGCGACGAACTCATAAGAGTCCGCCGCTTTTTTGTTTCCGCGTAGGAAAATCACTTTCAAAGCGATTTTTAAGCTCAAATGCCCGCAAAAAACTTTTTTTACGTATTGACAGCCCGTTTTTTTTTTTTATAATGCTTGCGTCAATAATGTAATTGATAATGTAGATAGAGGTGATTGAAATGCTACCATTTATTCTTATTGCAGTTGGATTTCTTATCGGAATGGTGTTTCCACCACTTGGTGGTATTATTATTATTATTGGAATATTTATGATGTGGGGGTTGTTATAATGTTTAATGCTACATATAAGAAAAAGACCGCTAATTCTAAATTTAAACTCAAGATTAATGACAAAAGACTCTTAATGTTCGTTGCAACATTATATTTCATTATCAGAGAGTTATTGTCATGAAATTTAAAACAGAAAGATGAGTTTTAAACAATAAACTAAAAAAAGCCCTTCGGCGAGTGTCGGAGGGCTTTTTTTGCTCAAAATGAAAAAATCCGTGGGTGTGGACAAAATCCGTGGTGGCGGATTCTTTATTTTCCTCCCCCAAATTTCCCCCTGATTTTTGTAGGGGGAGAAAATGCCGCATATTGACGCGACCTAAAATCCATGGGGGCGGATTTCTCGTTTTGAACGTTCACAGAGGCATTTTTTTTGCTATAATCGCTCTCGGAGGTGTTCAATCATGTTTTTCGACGAAATTCGCACGCTCAGAACTATCAACGAGGCTCCTAACGATTTTACTATCAAATTTTTCCTCTATATCGCTGTGAATCAGCCGCAAGACGGTATCAAAGGCTTCAGAGTTAATAAAAAACAACTTCAAACCGATTTGAAACTATCTCGAACCGTTTTTTTTGATTCTTTACGATGGTTGAAGGATAATTTGGTTGTTCAAGAGCTTAAATTGGCTTTGGAGTCTGATTTCATGGTTAATCCCGTTATAGTAATGAATAATTGCAATCCTGATGAACGAATTAAGGAATGGAATCGCCGTTGCAATCTTGATTCGGCTCGTGAAATCCGTTTACGTCGTGAAAAACGCCGTCGCGAACTCAAAAAGCAAAATCAACAGTAAAAATCATTTCAAATCAAAAACCGACAAGGTATTTTGCCCTGCCGGTTAATTTTTTTATAAATTATTTCTCGCTGTTAAGGGATGTGCTAAGCGGAACCATAATTTTTTCGTCGTAGCACTTGAAAGCGTCATCAACTAGCTTTTTATCAGGCGAAGGAGTAAACGCACTCACAATCGGCACGATAATTAAGCCAGCTAGCATTGCAATCGCGCCAGAATTAATCGGAGATTGCATTATCGCGGGAAATGCGGGACGAATTAACATATTCGCTGACATAAGCACGCTTGCGAAGATAAAACACGTCCAGCAAGCCGAAGTTGTGACTTTTTTTGAGTAAAGCGAGTACATAAACGGCGCGAGGAACGCTCCAGCCATTGCGCCCCAAGATATTCCCATTAATTGTGCGATAAAGTTCACCGAGCTTTTATATTGAACCAAAGCAAGCACTGCTGAGATTGCTATAAACACTACGATTAAAATTCTTATCAAAAAAACTTGTTTTGCGTCGCTCATGTCCTTTGCGAAGTTTCCTTTTATCAAATCTAATGCCAAAGTTGATGCAGAGACGATTACGAGCGATGAAAGCGTTGACATGGACGCCGATAAAACTAAAATTACGACTAAAGCAATCATTCCGTCCGATAATCCGCTTAACATTGTCGGTACGACCGAATCGAAGCCGTTAGCTTTAATATCTATCTGGTCTGAGAATAATCTTCCGAATCCGCCTAAAAAATAACAGCCGCCAGCCACTACGAACGCAAATAACGTTGAAATTACCGTTCCTTTTTGAATTGCTTGTTCATTTTTAATCGCGTAGAACTTCTGAACCATTTGAGGCAAGCCCCAAGTACCCAATGAAGTTAAAATCACGACGAATAACAAATTTAACGGGTCAGTTCCGAAAAATGATGCAAATATACCAGGTGTCGAGTAATTTTCATCAGTAACACGCGCTAAACCGTCTAGAGCAGCCATAAAACCGCCTTTGCTTTCTAAAACAGCGTAAATAACCGCCGAAATACCCGCGAGCATGACGACGCCTTGAATAAAATCGTTAATTGCAGTCGCCATGTAGCCGCCGGCAATGACATAAACCGCCGTCAAGACCGCCATTAGCAAAATACAAACTGAATAATCGATACTGAACGCCATTCCAAATAATCTTGATAATCCGTTGTAAAGTGAGGCGGTGTAGGGTATCATAAAGATAAAAATTATAATCGCCGCGCCGATTTTGAGAGATTTTGAGCCAAAACGCTTTTCAAAGAACTGCGGCATGGTCGCGGTATCAAGATGACGAGTCATAACGCGAGTTCGACGACCTAAAATGAACCACGCCATTAAAGAACCGATTAAAGCGTTGCCGATGCCCGCCCAAGTCGCCGCAATGCCGTATTTCCAGCCAAATTGCCCAGCGTAGCCGACAAAAACGACTGCAGAGAAATAACTTGTGCCATAAGCAAAAGCCGTGAGCCAAGGACCGACATTTCGACCGCCCAAAACGAATCCATCAACGTCTGTGGCGTGTTTTCGGCAGTAAAGACCGATACCAATCAAAACTGCGAAGTACAAAACGAGTAAAACAACTTTCATAAAAAAAACCTCCAAAAAAACTTAAAAGGAGTGACCCGCAATGATAATCGACATGCACACGCACATTTTCCCAGAAAAAATATCTGCTGAGGTTTTGGAAAAGCTAAGTATCGTAAGTCACAGCAAATATTTCAGTGACGGTACGTTAAACGGCTTAAAAAGTTCAATGGACGCCGCGCAGATAAATTTTTCGGTGATTTTGCCGGTAGCGACGAGTTCACGGCAGGTCGAAAAGATAAATTCCAGCTCCGCCGCGTTGAATGAGAAGAATTTTGGCGAAGGAATCATATCATTTGGCTGTATTCACCCCGATTACACGAATTATCGAGAAGAATTGAGCCGCGTGAAAAATTGCGGGCTAAAGGGTATCAAAATCCACCCCGTTTATCAAGGTACAAATCTTGACGACGTAAAATTTCTGCGAATCATCGACCGCGCCGCCGAACTCGGATTAATTGTCGTTACGCACGCCGGATTTGATATTGGTTTCCCTGGAATGGTTCGTTGTAGTCCGCAAATGGCTAAAAAAGTTGTCGATGAGGTCGGGGACTTTAAATTTATCCTTGCGCACATGGGCGGCTGGAAAAATTGGTCTGAAGTCTTAGAAATTTTATCTGGCACGGGAATTTTTATCGACACGTCGTTTTCAACGGGCAAAATCGTCCCGCGCAGTGATTGTACGTGGCAAGCAGAGGATTTGAGACTTTTAGACGCTAATCAGTTCATGAATTTTGTTAAAATCTTCGGCGCGGATAGGATTTTTTTCGGCACGGACAGCCCGTGGACATCTTCGCGGCGTTCGATTGACTTTATAAGGGATTTGCCACTTGCGGACGCCGATAAAGATAAAATCCTCGGCGGCAATGCTCAGCGTCTGCTTAAAGTTTGAAGGTTACAAAGTTTTTTCATTAAGGTATGTTAAGCTTGCAAAACTTACGTAGAAAAATTTTCACGGGGGGAAAACAGATGTTTGAATTCGACGAGAACACATTAGACCAGTTCGCGAAGATAAAAGTAATCGGGATAGGCGGCGGCGGGTCGAATGCCGTAAACAGAATGATTGAATCGGGCTTGGAGGGCGTAGAATTCATTGCAGTCAACACGGATTCGCAAGCGTTGTTGATGAGCAAGTCGCCAAAGAGAATGCAAATCGGAGAGAAATTGACGCGAGGGCTTGGAGCGGGTGCTCGACCCGAAATTGGAGAGAGAGCCGCCCAAGAAAGTCGCAATGATATTCTCGAAGCCCTGCGCGGGTCTGATATGGTTTTCATAACGGCGGGTATGGGTGGCGGCACGGGAACTGGTGCGGCTCCTGTCGTGGCGGAGTGTGCTCGCGAAGTCAATGCGCTGACCGTAGCGGTTGTCACTCGTCCATTTGCCTTTGAAGGTCCTAAGCGCAAAAAAAATGCCGATATGGGCATTGAAAAGCTAAAACAGAACGTCGACGCGATTATAACTATCCCGAACGATAGATTGCTCCAAATCGTCGACAAGAAGACGACGATTAATAAAGCGTTCCTCTTTGCCGATGATATTTTGCGTCAAGGCGTCAAGGGCATTTCGGACTTAATCGCGGTGCCTGGTCTAATCAATTTGGACTTCGCGGACGTGCAGACGATAATGAGCAATGCTGGAGAGGCGTTAATGGGCGTCGGCGAGGCGACTGGCGATAATGCTGCAGTCGAGGCAGTCAAGAAGGCAATCGCTTCCCCGCTCCTTGAAACTAGCGTAGATAGTGCCCGCGGAATTCTTCTGAACTTCATGGGCGCACAAGATAATTTGCCGATGATGGAGATTAACGAGGCGTCAACGACCGTTCAAGAGGCGGCGCACCCCGATGCAGAAATTGTTTTTGGTGTTAGCGTAGATGATTCGCTCGGAGAAACGATTATCGTTACGATAATTGCAACGCGCTTTGGAGACGAGCAAGCGTCCGCCGAACCCGAAATCCCGCCGACGAAGTTTTATCCGCCGCCCAATCAGCAACAGCCTAATCAGTCGCCGTTCAATCAGCAGCCCTTAAATCAATACAATCAGCAAGAGCCGCCGCCCTATAATAGAACGGCTCCGCCCAAACAAGATACGCCGCCCAATAACTCCCGCAATCCTTTCCCGAATATAATCCCCGACTTCTTCAATCGTCGCAACAGGAGATGACCTTCAGTGTTAGGAAACAGCTTTGATAACAAATTAATCAAAATAAAAGTTCTCGGCGTCAATACTGCTAGCGACGGAGAACTTTCAGGCGG
>JAFQZB010000215.1 GCA_017406175.1 Selenomonadaceae bacterium
CCGCCGCGATGCCCGCACAATAAGCCGCTCCCATTGCTGAGAGTTCAGCTAGCGGCGGAACCGCGACAGGTTTATTTAGAATGTCCGATTGAAACTGCATGAGATAAGCATTTCGAGTAGATCCGCCGTCAACCTTCAGATTGACTAGCTCGCCGCCCGAAACCTCTTCCATAAGATGAATCACGTCGTAAATCTGATAAGCAATGCTATCGACGACGGCGCGAACCATTTCATTTTTGCCCGTGACACGAGTTATCCCCGCGAAAATCCCCGTGGCGTCGTTGTCGTAGTAAGGCGCACCCAATCCCGTGAACGCCGGCACGAAGTAGGATTTATCAGCGGGATTCGATTGGCGGGCAAGCGTTTCAGTTTCGGCGGCAGAGGCAATAAGTTTCAAGTCGTCTTTGAGCCACGTGATACTTGCCCCCGTGTAGTTGATATTCCCTTCGAGCGCGTAGGAAACTTTTTGATTCATGCCCCAAGCGATTGTCGTTGCGATACCTTGCTCCGTTTGAATTAGACTTTCGCCCGTGTTCAGCATGATTGAAGAGCCAGTCCCGTAAGTCGCTTTAGCCTGTCCAGCCGCATGGCTACCTTGTCCGAAAAGTGCCGCGTGCGAATCGCCGAGCATCGCCCAAATCGGAACTTCGACATCAAAAATCCCGTCAAAAGTAGTCTTGCCAAAGAGGCTGTCAGAAAAAGTCACTTCGGGCAGAGCGTCAATCGGAATGCCGAACGCCGAGCAAATTTTTTCGTCCCAAGCAAGAGCCTTAATGTTAAACAGTTGCGTCCTAGAGGCATTTGAATAATCCGTCTTGAAAACGTTGCCGCCGGTCATCTTATGAATCAACCAGCTGTCAACCGTTCCCATGCAGAGATTTTTTTCTTCAGCGAACTTAGCGGCTTCGGGAACATTGCGCATAATCCAAGCCAATTTCGCGGCGGAGAAATACGGCGACAGCGGAAGACCCGTATTATCTTTGACGAGAGTTTTTAAACCTTGCGCTTCGAGTTCGTCACAGATTGCGGCACCGCGTGCGCATTGCCAAACAATCGCGGGGTAGATACTCTCGCCCGTCGACCTGTTCCAAGCTAGGGAAGTTTCACGTTGATTGCTGATTCCGATTGCCACGATGTCACGAGCCGAAATGCCATTTCCCTGCGTGATTTCCTGCGCCAAAGTCTTGACATTGCGCCAAATCTCTTTGGGGTCGTGCTCAACCCAACCTTTATCATTAATGAATTGCTTGTGCGGTTTGACGGCTTGAAACGCGATTTTTCCTTCCGAATCAAACAAGATAACCTTCGTCCCTTGTGTGCTTTGGTCAATCCCCATTACGTATTTTGACATTCAATCAACTCCCTGCCAAACCATTTAAACCTATCTAAATTATTTATCGAATTATAGTTGATTTAAAATTTAAAGTCAACACTTCAAGGAACTTTATTTAAAGCTTGAACGCTCGAACGGATATTTAAACTCGTGCTGACGGATATCCTTTGCGGAATGGCGTTGGGATTTTTTTTCCGACGCAAAAGCTGTCTAATGGCTAACTTGCCCAAGGTCTCGCAGGAAACGTCTACGGAAGTCAGTTGCGGTTCGATTACTGCAGTCATCGGTATGTTATCAAAGCCGATTATCGAAACGTCATCGGGGACTTTTATTCCGCATTGCGCAAACGCTTTCATTGCACCCAACGCGATTAAATCGTTGTCAGCGACCATTGCCGAAGGAAACTTTATCCCCTGATTCAAAAGCTCGCAGATGTTCGCGCAAGTACCTTCAATCGTCGGCTCCACTAAGAATATTTTTTGTGATTCCCTGTCGAGGCAAAATCTTTCCAAGCAGTTTTCGTAGCCGAGTCGCCGTTGTTCAAAGTTTCGGATAGAAAAAGAGCTGTGCAAGTAGCCGATTTCGCGATGTCCTTGCTCATAAAGATACTTCATGCCGCGCCAGATGCCGTCTTCATTGTGAATCGTCACCGTGTCGAGTTCGCAACCGAGTATATCGCAATCCAAAATCACGATTGGAAGATTGAGCTTATAAAAAAGTTCGGCGTCCTCTTCGGCAAGCTCCGTGCCCAAAATCAAAAGCCCGACGATATTTGAATTCCTTAAAAGTTTAATCGTGTTTAAAATCTCCTTGTCGCCAATGCAATAGGTTAAAAGTATCGTGTAGTTTTGAGTGCGAGCTGCCAACTCAACCGAAGAAATCAAAGCCGTGAAAAACTCCGAATCGGTTATAACTCTGCCGTGACGTTTATAAACCAAAAAGCCGATGTTCCCAAAATTCTTTTGTGCTTTGCGTTTAAGCGTCTTGTGCTCTCCGATATTCCCGTTGTAATTTAATTCTTGAGCAAGTGTCAAAACCTTTTCGCGAGTTTGCTCATTCACGCCGGGACGCCCATTCAAAGATAAAGAAACCGTCGCAGGAGATACGTTCAGCCTTTTTGCTATGTCTTTTATCGTAACAGTTTCCATTTTAAATCCCTCCTTATCCTGATTGAAGTATATAGCATTTTAATTGAAGCTACAATCGCCTGCAACAAAAAAGCCCTCGACGGGCAAATTTATTCGTTGGGTAAGTAATGGCTGAAGTTCCCGATTGTAAGCGCGGGGAAAATCTTTTGGAGTTCGCGCAGAAAATCTTTCGTGCCGAGGAAATTTTCATCGGGCGGCATGACGGCAAAAAATTCGTCGGGGTCGTAATTCAAATTCCTAATCTGAATCATCTGCACGGGCAATTCTTCCAAGAAACTTTTCCACGCGGCAAATTCTGATTCGCTGTCGTTAAAGCCGGGCATGTACAGCATATTCAACGAGACGTGAACGCCGCCCGCCAAAGCATAGCGGATAGAATTTTTCACGGCGTCGAGTTTGTAAGCGGCGCGATAATATCGTTGGTAGTTGTCGGCGTTCGCGCTGATAATCGAGACGCGCATTGAATCAAGTCCCGCGTCGACGATTTTTTTTATGCCTGCCGTGAAGCCCGCGTTTGTGTTAATGTTAATCTGCCCGCGTGAAGTCGTCGCACGGATTCTTCTTATCGCCGAGCTGATATTCTCCGCCATAAGTGACGGCTCGCCCTCGCAACCTTGCCCAAAGCTTATTATTCCTTCGGGCGCGTGATTCAGATGATAAATCCCAACGTCAGCAATCTCATCGACCGTCGGCTTAAAGGTGATTCGGCTTTGCGGGCTAGGACAACACTCCGCCGCCTGCAACGAAATACAGCCCAAACAATTCGCATTGCATGTCGGCGAAGTCGGGATTCCGCACTCCCAACGCTGATAAAATAAATTTTGCGCCGTCAAGCAATGCCACTCCAAAGAACACCTAGCGACCTGCGCGACGATTCGATTGTCTGGCAAATCCTTCTTAACACGGCGGATAAAATTTTTAAGTTTCGGCGTGTTGTAGTGCTCTGGATTCCATTTGTGATTCTCGTCGGTGTAAAGGGCGGCGGCATGAAGTTCATCTTTGTACAGGACGACGGCTGTATAACCATAAAGCGGCAGGATTTGCGCACGAGAATTTTTTTGGAAGGCTGGCAAGTGCGTCCGTGTGTAACCTTGCGGCAAGATAGCCGAGACTGCCCGCCCCTTTAACGTGACGAATTCCCCGCGCTTGAATCCGATTGCTTGACGCTCTGGCAAAAACATTAAGTCCGCCGAGTCTGGAAGCTTGATTAAGTCTTCGGGCTTGAGCTTGAAAAATTTCCCGCCGATACGTCCGACGCCCTCCGCCTCTGGCACGTCGAAGATATTGCCGCCCGCGTCAGCTATCAGTGCTGTTATCCGATTGTTCATGGGCTTTAACCTTTCGCGGATTGAATTTGTTCATGGCGTTATCGATTCCCTCTTTGAAAATGCAAAGCACAGCGGGCACGAGTTCATCAAGGGCGGCAGAAATTTTTTCGGCGTCTTCGGCAGTGAATGGGCTAAGCACATGATGATTCACCGTCCAATTTGCCGGCGGACGACCAACGCCAATCCGCACACGAGGAAAACTCTGCACGCCGCCGAGGTGCTGGATAATCGATTCAACGCCGCGATGCCCGCCGCCGCTACCCTTAGGACGCAAACGAATCATTCCAAGCGGCAAGTCCATATCGTCATGAGCCACGACCAGATTTTGAACGTCGACTTTGTAAAAGTTCACGATAGGCGCGACCGCCTCGCCGCTTAGGTTCATAAACGTTTGCGGCTTGACGATTAAAACCTTTTCCCCGTCAAGGAAACCTTCAGCCACCAACGCATTAAACCGTTCCCGCCAATCCGACGCGGAAATTTCTTTAGCTAATCTATCAGCCAACATGAAGCCGACGTTGTGTTTAGTCGCGGCGTATTCGGGCGTCGGGTTGCCCAAGCCAACGAAAATTTTCATAAGCTACCCTCCAAGAACGTAAAGACTTTATCAAAGTAAGCGGCGGGGTCTTTTCTCTTAGCGTCAGCATGACCCGCACCTGCCACGATGAATTTTTCCTTAGGCGCAGTCGCCTTGTCATAGAGCTTGCCCATCATGTCAAAAGGTACAAGTCCGTCCTCGTCGCCGTGAATAAAAAGTATCGGCACCGTGATTTTGTCGACGATTGCAAGCGGCGCGGCGTCTGAAATTTTGACGCTGGTTTTGATTTTGCAAACGTTATTCGCGCAAGGCATTACGGGGTATTCAGGCAATCCGAAGATTTTATTAAGCTGAGCCGTGAACATGTCATAGGCGGAAGTGTAGCCGCAATCCTCCACGACCGCGCATAAATTCTTCGGCGCAAGGGCGGCAGTCATCATGACGGTAGCGGCTCCCATCGATACGCCGTGCAAAATAATCTTCGCGTCGGGTTGCTTAGTCAAAATCTTCTCTGACCAATCGAACACGTCCCGACTTTCCAACGCGCCCATTGTGATGAACTCGCCTTGACTTTCGCCCGCCGCCCGCAAGTCGGGAACTAAAACATTCCAGCCTCGCTTGAGATATTCATCAGCGTAATCGTAAGCAAAGGTACCGTCGCGCCCGTAGCCGTGAACCAAAATTGCCCAACGATTAGTTGGCTCGGCGGGAGTGAATCTTTTTGCGTGAAGCTTAAGCCCGTCGAAACTTTCAAGTGTCCAATCCTCCGCAGGGAAGTCTGGAATGGGCGGAGCTTTCAAACTTGGGTCGGCGATGTTCGCGCAAGCCTTCGGTGGCGATAAATCATCTCCACGCCTCAAAGCGAAGTCAACGAAGTAATTCCCGACAGCATATCCCGCGCCGAGCAAAAGAATCACGGCGGCGATTAAAATCTTTTTCATGAACAAACCTCCTTAAACGTTAAAGGCGGAAGCTTTGAACTCCCGCCTTGAATTTTCAGTATTGGTCGGGTTGACAGGATTTGAACCTGCGACCCCCGCGTCCCGAACACGGTGCTCTACCAAACTGAGCCACAACCCGTAAAACGTGTGCAATTATAGCAGGCACTTTTTTAAATTGCAAGCCTACGCCGCCAAAAAATTCCAAAGCTCGCCCGTTAAGTCATTGACCGTCGAGAAATAATTTGCCTCCTGCGCGATTGAATTTACCTTCCGCTCAAGTTCCTCAGTCAAAGCAACGTCGTTTAGCGTGCGGCAATAATTCGTCAGCGCGTTGTAGTGAATGTTGTAGCGGTTCTCGTAAAGCAGGTGCACCAGATATTTGCATAGTCCCGCTTGCAGAGGCGTGAACGTCTCAAAGTTCAGATTAGCCCGCTGCTCGACCTCGTTCAGATTGTATGACGACCAATTCTTCAGCGCGTCGACGTTGTGGAAGTTCGTTTCGTGCTCCAGCTCGGCAATCGCCTTAATCGAAATTGCCCGCATGACCTCCACGAACGGCAGATTAAAATAATTCTTCGACGCCTCGTCGCAAAGCTCGCGTTCCTTGCCCGTCAAGTCGCCGCACGGGTTGTACTCTTTGTTTCTATACATGTTTTCCCCTCCAATCACTTTAGGAAAATCGAAATGGCAACGGCAATCCCTGCAATAGTCATTGAGCCCATACCGACCATTGCCGCCACGGTTAGATTGCGGACG
>JAFQZB010000216.1 GCA_017406175.1 Selenomonadaceae bacterium
AATCAAGCGTTCGGAAAACATGATGTGCACGTGCGGATGACGCTGATTGGACAACATTCCTATTTTGTCGTGAATTGCGTAAGCGTAATAGTGGTCTTTCAAATGTTTGGCAATGAAAGCATCAATAATTTGGCGATATTGCTCCACCGTCTTCAATTCATTCGGCAAGGCAAATTCAATTTCAACATAACGCCGGTGCCCAGTGCCTTCATATTTGTCTGCCGCTTGAAAAAATTTTTTCGGGTCGTCATGTGCCCATTTGGGCAGGTGATGAGCATGGAAAATACAAGCCCCACGATTT
Source organism: Selenomonadaceae bacterium (assembly GCA_017406175.1). GTDB lineage: Bacteria > Bacillota > Negativicutes > Selenomonadales > Selenomonadaceae > Quinella. The sequence continues at coordinate 302 of JAFQZB010000216.1, forward strand.
TCATATGCTCTTTCGCGATTGATATATTCGAGATGAGATTGAGCGTTAATCTTTTCAATGTGTTTCAAAATTTTCTGAGCGGTATTGAGGGCAAATTTTTTTCGGTCAGGATAGTCAATTTCTTTGTAAAGCAAGAAATCGTTTTGGAAGGAAAGGTCATCGAAAGAAATGGGGAGGTCTTTCTGGACAGCCGTTTTCAAAACTGCTTTTTTGAAATCTTCCGAACCGTTGATAATAAGTGGCTGATTATTCATAACCAGAGAAGCAAGTACGAGAGCAGTAGCGATAGTTTCTTCAGAGGCGTTCTTAGTAACTTCAATCCCGCGCTGAGTATTTCTGATTGAGCCGTAATCATCTGTTTTATATAGGAGAAAATTTTGCCCTCCGAATGCGTTTGGTGATTTCTCTGAGGAAATGAAATCGCCGACGAATTTATTTTTCTCCTGCCATTGTTCTGGAGTAGAAAATTTGCCTTCACGATTGATATACTCAACGTGCTGGACAGCCGAAATTTTTGTTCCATTGGGTTTCTTATCTGACTTGATACGAAAGTGATACATTGCCAATGAAGATATTCTTCCTTTCATGAGCCAACCGCAGGTTCAAGGAGCGGAGCGACTGGCATATTTTTGAATCGATTTATCGCGTCAGGACGCGGGATTTTTAGCATTTCACGCAGTGAAATGCATAAGTGAACATCCTCGACTAAATCTACTTTCACATATCTTAGCACATCTCCAAAAATCGCGTGCCCAATTTCTGCACAATTTTTTGGGCATTCCATGACAAATACTTTTTGATGTGTTATAGTCTTTAGCGGTGAGTAACATTGCGACAAAAACAGATTGAAACTCTTCGGGCAAATTCTAATCGTTTGCTTCCTTCTCTTGAACAAATTGAACGACAGATTAACGCTCTTGAGGACGATTCTAACACTGATAAGGAACTGCGCCATTTAGCCCGTTTACTTTATGTCGGGCAACTCGTTGAAAAAGTCGGCTTACTCTATTCTCTCAACGAACTAGCTTTTTGCCATTTCCTCGCTGACAATAAACTTTCTTTGCAAAAGCCTCTTCCTTAACTTTCACTCGATTGGAGATATTTCGTGAATAAATTTTTAGACGAGCGCAACGCCGCTTATGACTCTTTGGCTAAACGTTTCTTGGCTCGTAAATCTATTCTCGCCCATATTTTGAAGCATACGGTAGCCGAATTCGCCGATTCTTCCCTACTAGATATTGAGCGAAAATATATCGAAGGCGATCCTACTGCTACTATTAACACTATCCCTCTTGATGATACTCTCGACATCAAAGGGAAACATACCGAGTCAAACAGTCCGCTTGAAGGGCTTGTCACCTTCGATATTATTTTCGATGCCATTGCTCCCTCTACCGGCGAACCGATTAAGCTCATTATCAACATTGAGCCTCAAAAAACCACCTCTTCCATTGACTATAAATTGATGAAACGGGCAGTATATTACATTGCTCGCCTTATCTCTTCCCAGAAGGAAAAAGAATTTCATGGCGACGACTATAACGGTCTGAAAAAAGTTTATTCTATTTGGATTTGCATGGACGTGCAAAATTATCGCGCCAATTCTATTCAAGAATACAGTCTGAATGAAAACGTTCTTCACGGCAAATTTCACGATGAATTGAAGAATTACGACTTGCTCAAGATTATCATTTTGAACTTGGGCACGAAAAAAACTTCGCATAAACTTCTCGATTTGTTGCACTTGATTTTCATGGATTTGAAATTAGCCGATGAAAAAGAGAAAATTTTACTCGACGAATATGACATTACATTGACTGGCGACATGCGAAAGGAGCTGACTAATATGGGCGGCTTAATGGAACCTTTGCTCAAAGCTACCGCTGAAAAAACTGCGGCTGAGACCGAAAAAAAATCTAAACTCGAAGATATTCGTAGTATTATGAAGAAATTAAACATGACTGCACAAGAGGCTATGGAAATTCTTGACGTTCCTTCTGAAAAACAAAACGAGTATGCCTCTTTAGTTTAGACAAATAAGTTTTTTGGAAAAAAGGAATGTTATCGAACATGGCGAATTAACCGACCAACAAATAAAATTGAAATCATTGGAGGACGAATTATAGAACGACTGACCTTATAAAAGCGGAAAGCTCCGCAGTGCCTCTCAAACACTACAGAGCTTTTTCTGGTGAATGTCGCAATCATCGCCAGAAAGTCCGAAGACTCCCCGCGTCGCTTTAAATCTAGTTTTAAAAATCACTGTATCATTCTACATTGAAGCGGCATTTCTTGCAAGGGCTTTTTGGCTTGTACTTTTTGAATTTTTCAGGACGGCATTCACTTTAGTGAGTGTCGTCTTTTCTTTGTCTTCAAATTTGAAAGGAGTTTTATTCTATGGACAATGACAACAAAAAATCTGCCGGCGTTAAGGTACCAAATGACTACCAAATGACCGCCAAATCAGGGGTAACCGTTTCCACCCCAGTTACCCCTCAGTTACCCCACCCCACCCCCAATAAATCAGGGGTAAACGGTTCCACCTCAGTTCCACCCCAGTTCCAGCCCCCCACCCGTAGGAACTCAGGGGTAAATGTTCTCGAAGGCTATTTCACGACCGAGCAAGTGGCGAAAAGTATTGGCGTTACAAGAAAAGGCGTTGAGAAATGGCGCAAGCGTGGTTGGTTTAACGCAGACCTCATCGACCATAACGGCGTTTACTGGTACTTGGAAGAACGCGTCGAGCAACTCAAAGCAGTGTATCGTCGCGATTGGCAAACGGCATGGGCAGGCGGCAAGGCAAAAGACGAAGAAAAAGCTTCTCCCGAAATTTTTACGGAAGCAGAAAAGCGCGTGACCGACTGGAAACGCCGCGCACAGCCGCCAAAAGTCTTGCACCTTACGGATTATTTCGCAAATCAGCTCAAAGCCGATATTGACTCTTTGAAAAAATATGCCAATCGCCTCACTGGTTTCAAAAATATTGATGACCAACAGTTTTTCAGTCCTGGTCTTTATGTCATTGGCGCAACACCCGCTGCAGGTAAAACTACTTTCTGTTGGCAACTGCTCGAACAACTTGCCGAACGCGGGGAAGACTGTATTTACTGTTCCTACGAGATGAGCGGTCTTGAACTTTTTACCAAGACTGCCGCTCGGAGGCTTTTCTTGCGCGATAAGCAAACCACTCTTACTGCCGCAGACATTCGTCGCGGCTCGTGGTCAGCTCAGCTTGATTGCGTCATTAGCGAAGTCGCTAACTCCAAGACTAATTTTCAAGTTTTGGAAATGCAGGACGAATCCATTGACGAGCTTCTTATTCGACTCAAACCTCTTTGTTTCGACAAAGCTAAAGCTCCTGTTATCTGTCTTGACTATCTACAAATCGTTCCTTCCAGCAAGGAATCTACCAAACTCGGCGTCGATGACTCCGTTCGCAAGCTGAAAAAGTTCCAACGCGATACCAACTCCACTTTCATTGTCATAAGCAGTTTTAATCGAGCAAACTACACTCAAGGCGTTTCATTCGAGAGTTTCAAGGAATCTGGCAACATCGAATATACCGCTGATGTAATTTGGGCTTTGCAACTCTTCGTTCTTAACTCTATCAATCCCAACAATATTGCTGACTCGCGAAAAAAAATCGACGTTGCTAAAAAGCAACAGCCTCGCCAGATTCAACTCAAATGCCTTAAAAATCGGCAGGGCACCAACTATGATTGCTTTTTCAACTATTTTTCCGCCCATGACTACTTCGAGCCTTGTGATAAATTCACTGAAAATAATAGTAAATCTTCAGAACGTAAACAATGATTGGAGGTTTTCACCATGAATCAAAATCTTACCATTCCCGTAACTTCTTTACTTCCTACTTTTTCGGACGTTCTTCTGGCAGAAAATCCTCTCGCCATAATTCACAAAATAACAGGCGGACTGCGTCCGTCGAGAATTCGCGTCGAAATCAACGACAAATTGGCTAAAGTTATTTTCAAACTTTCTGATGAAGGAACTGATGACCTTCTTAACGGTGACACTTTCTGCATTGTTGAAAAGCGCAGTAAAAAATTCGGCGAAATCACCACTGCCTACAAGATTCTCAATTCCGCCGGTTATCAAGTTCTGCGTCCTTTCAGCATGTTCGACCGTTTTGTCCTTGCTGTATGCATTTCCGAATGGATAAAAGGGAATCGTTACACGACCGTCGCCATCATTTATCGCGCTTTGACGGGTAAAATCGGCAGGAGCGACGCCAAACCCAGCGTAACCCAACGCAAAGCCATCATCGAGAGCTTGGAAATACTTATGAGCCGCATCATTGATTATGGCGCAGAAGACATCTGTCAAATCATGGGCTACAACAACGGCAATCCCTTTGTCGGCAAAGCTCCTCTGTTGCCCGCTACTTACATTGACTTTTCGGCAGTCAGCGGCGACAGTGATACTCTAATTTTTTTCACCGACGAGCCTCCTCTTTTGAAAATGGCTCAAATCAAAAAGCAACTCGTTTCCTATGACGCTACTCTTCTCGACATGCCAGGTCAAAACACTCCCATGAACATCGCAAGCAAAAATTATACTATGCTTCGCATTCAAGAAATTATCCTCCACAAGCAACTGACTCCGACTGTTACTTTTGCCGACGTGTTCAAAAAACTCCGTATTGAAAACGCCAGTAACAAAACAAAAATGGACGTTCGCAACACTACGATAGCTTTCTTTGAGCACTTAAAAACGGAAGGCGTCGTCAAATCCTTTGAGGTCGTCAAACACGGCAACACCTTCTACGGCGTCAAATTCCCGCGTCCCAAAAAAGCCTAAGCTATGCTTATGTAAACGTAAATCTATAACATGCACTCCGACGGTGGGTGATATGGTAACGAACGGTGGGCGGAATGGTAATTGACGGTGGGCGGAATGGTAATTGGTGAAAGTGCCAAAAGTGGAATTTTTGTCTAGTGGTGACGCCACTTTTTCGCTCATTGAAAAATTCCTTAGATATGTAAATATCGTAGGCAAAGCCTGTAAATATCGTAGCCCAGCCTGTAAATATCGTAGCCCAGCCGTTGCCGCCTTGCCCGCCGGAACGAATTGCCGAGCGGTGTCTCGCGCTAGCCGCCCAGCCGTTGCCGCCTTGCCCGCCGGAACGAATTGCCGAGCGGTGTCTATGCTAGCCGCCTTATGACGCAGAAGCGACTAAGGCTTGCGCGTCCTGCGCTTCGCCAAGTCGCTTAAGCTGCGCTGGGGTCCTACAGACCCCCGTCCCCTTGTGGGTCGCGAAACGCATTCAATCGCCGCCGAAAAGCGTGGCGTCGATTGGCATTCCATGCACAATGCGTTTCGCCGACCTCTCTTCTGTCGCTACTCCAGCGTTACGACTACTCAAAGGTTATCGACTACTCTAGCTACTCAAAAAAAGAACATCCGACGTTAATGCTCGTTAAGGTTAAAAACTCTAAATTTGTGAAAACGCTCGGAGAAATCGGGCTGGATGTTCTTTTTTAACGTTTACTCCGATTCTGAGATTCAATAACTTAGTTTTAGCGATAACCTCAGGTAGAAAACCACATCAGGGGGAGGCGTTAGCCGGGGGGTGTCCCCCCAAAAGGGGGTTTGGGGGAAAATCCGTTTCCCCCACCGGAAAGGTTGCAAGATAACACTCTGGATAACGACAACCTTAAAGCAACCTTTCCTCCTTCGTTGTTTTAAGTTTCTCTTTTGTTTGTTGCGTAGAAATTTTTGAGGTCGCTACCGAAAAAAATTTCACAGCAACCTAGTGAAGGCAAGCGCAGTCTTTAGACAAGCGTAGCCTGAACGCTTTGGGGGAGTTTGAGGGGGTTTACCCTTTCATAGCGGTTTTTGAGCGTATGGGTATGCAAAAGTCGCTGTGTTTTGGCACGTAGTGCGCGGCTTTTAAAATACTCATGCGCGAAAAAACCTCTCAGCGAATCAAAAATTTTCGGTTGGGGGTAGCGTTTTAGTTGCAATAGTAACTTAACGTATTGGGTGGGGGTGCATTTTCGAAGTTTTTAGCCATCGCTCAAATCGAGCGGGAAACATCCTACGTTAGACTATTGATAAATTCAGCCGATAAATTTTCTTGCTGCCGCCGCCGCCAGATTCGAGGACGTGTCCTGCTGGCATGTTGTCGAGGCGGGATTTAACGGTATTGCGGGATTTGCCTGTTGCTCTCATCAGTCCTTCCATTGAAATGCCACTGCCGAAGAAAACGCTTGACTGCAAAAGTGCCTCGTATATCGCTTTAGTCAGTTCGTCTCCTTCAGTCAGAGCGTAGAGTTTCTGTCGGTACTTGGTCAGTTGCATAATTTTGTTGTTCAGTGAAAGCAAGATGTCGTCGAAAGTTGCTGAAACGATTTCCGTGAAGCCGATAACAAACGGAGTTAGGTCGCCGCAATTCCATTCGGAATCGGTCTCTTTGAATAGCTCATAGTATTTCTTCTTATTCTTTTTTATAAGCACTGACAAACGAAGTGCAACCAGTCGGTGAAAGCGGCTAGCCAAGAAGTACGACACGATAAATCGAGCTGTTCGTCCATTGCCGTCGTAGAACGGGTGGATGTATTCGAAAAAATAGTGGAAGATAGCTACTCTGGCAAGTAGTGGTATGTCTGAATCGTGCAAAATTCCCAAAGTGATATTGAGTAGTTCAATTATCCTTTTCTCAGGCTGAATGCCGCGATGAAGAATCTTGCCGGAAGCTGAAGTTATGTCTACGGAGTCTCGTCTAAATAAATCGCCGTCCAGCTTGTGAGTCGGGTCGTTGGCAGTGACTTCTTTGTGGATGAACTCATCGTAGAAAGCTCGTATATCTTCGCATGTTTTGAATTGCATTGACGTAGAATCAGTCAATATGCTCTTGTACTTAGCGACAATGCTGGAGAAGCGTGCAGACTGTACAGTTCCGCTGACAACTTCTTTTATTTCCTTGCGTGTGCTATGAATGCCCTCGATGTCGCTGGTTGCCCGAACTTCGTTCACAACGCTGGATAGAATAAACTGCTCCAAAACTAAAGGCGGTACGGCTTGCAAGGCTTGTAATAAGTCTTCGTGTTTCTTGTAGATTTTCTCCATAAGCACAGCAAATTCTTCCGTGTAACAAAAAAAAGCCGGATATTTATTCCGATGATTATACTCTTGTATTTGAAAGTCAAAGTGCCTTGTTAGCGGTGAATTGAACCGCTCGTTGTAAGTTTTGCTGTGGTCATCAG
>JAFQZB010000217.1 GCA_017406175.1 Selenomonadaceae bacterium
CAAGAATTTTTTTCATTCTTTGATTCTAGAGCACTATTAAAATCTTTTACGGTATCTCTTCTGTCCGAGCCTTTGTGCGCAATAAAAGGATTGAGGCGATAGGTTTTGAATTTACCGGCGGGCGGTCCCTCGATTATGATTTCCAATTCCTTTAACTTCTTCATTGCCCGCGAGACGTTTGCAACTTGCATGTTAAGAAGTTCGGAAATTTCTTTGAGAGCTATACGAAGGTAATTATTAAAATCAAGCTTGTTAAAAAGTACTAACATGACTTTATATTGTTCGCCAGTTAAATCTTGTTGTGCGAGCCAAAGAGAAGGATTCTGATACAAGGCAATCCACCCCGTTCCCAGATTTTTGGACTTGAGCGGAAAACAACCTTTAATTTGTCCGCTCTCTTCGTCCGTTACCATTATATATCTTTTTTCTTTCGGGAAGATGAATATTTTTTCCTGCGTATCGGAAATTTTTTCGTTGGAAGTCTTGACAAAGTCACTCATTTGTGCATTACCGCCTTTCAACAAATCGCGTCCTGACGCCATAAAATTTGAGTTATCATATTTGATATAAAGTTTATCATTTTTGATAACTCAAAGTCAAGTTTTGTCTAGTGGTGACGTACCCCTCCTTCTGAATCTATAGGAGTGGGAAAAAAATTTTTTTCGCGGAATCGACTAGGGCGTCGCAACATCGTGTTGCTTGCCAAGTCGATTAAGCCGCGCTGGGGCTGAATCGCCCCAGACCCCAACGGGTCGCAAAAATTCTTCCGCGTCACGCTACAGAATTTTCGCCGACCATCGTTAACACTTTGCGGTTAAAAAATTTGTTTTCTAAGTTATTTTTTTCTTCGTTCTTTTTCTGTAATTGTAAAAACGTCCCTGTTTCATGAATTTTATTTATGATAAGAAATGTTATTAATTATGTAAAAATATGTCAACAAAAAAGTAAAAAATTATTTCAAGGCTTGACCTGTAAGGTAAAATCAACGTTAGAGATATTGAAAGGAATGATACCTTTGAAAAAATTTATAGTCATAGTAGGGTTAGGTTATGTCGGACTGTCACTTTCTGTATTATTCGCCCAAAGGCATCGAGTCGTGGCAGTTGACATCTCGCCAGAAAAAGTTAAGGCCGTAAATGAACGAAAAGCGTTAATTGGAGATGAGTTTTTGAAAAAAATTTTATTGACGGCAGACTTGGACTTGACGGCAACTTGTGACGGGCAATCTGTTTATCCATCAGCAGATTTTATTGTTATAGCAGTTCCGACGAATTATGATCCGAAGAAAAATTTTTTCAACACGACAGCGGTTAGCTCTGTGATTGAAGACGTATTAAAAAGTAGGACGAAAGCAAACATCGTGATTCGGAGTACGGTGCCCGTCGGTTTTACAAGTTCTTTAAGGAAAAAATACTCTACGAATAAAATTTTTTTCAGTCCGGAATTTCTTCGTGAGTCGAAAGCCTTGTATGATAATCTTCACCCTTCGCGAATTATCGTCGGTACAAAAATCGATGCTCGCTCGGAAATTTCTGTTGCTGAAAATTTCGCCGAAACTTTGCGTGACTGCTCGGAGGAAAGTGACGTTCCAATTCTCATCATGGGCAATGATGAAGCGGAAGCCGTAAAACTTTTCGCCAACACTTACCTTGCACTGCGCGTTGCATACTTCAATGAGCTTGATACTTATGCTGAATTAAAAGGTCTCGACGCGAGAAAAATTATCGACGGAGTTTGCCTTGACCCGCGAATTGGCGACGGTTATAACAATCCGTCTTTCGGGTACGGCGGTTATTGCTTGCCCAAGGACACGAAACAGCTGTTGGCGAACTATCGCGATGTGCCGCAACAAATGATATCTGCTATCGTTGAAAGTAATCGGACTCGAAAAGATTTTATCGCGGAAAGAATTTTAGAAATATCAGGTGCTTACACGGGCAGTGAAAATTTTTCTCCGGAGCGCGAAGGCAAGGTAGTAGTAGGTGTGTGGCGGTTGACAATGAAAAAGGGTAGCGATAATTTTCGGCAGTCGTCGATTCAAGGTGTGATGAAACGTCTTAAGGCTAAGGGCGTGACGTTGATAATTTATGAGCCGTCACTGCCCGACGGGTCGACATTTTTTGGCAGCCTCGTCGTCAACGACATTAAAAAATTCAAAACTTTAAGTCGCTGTATTATTGTTAATCGCTACGATCCAATGCTTGACGACGTTCGGGAGAAAGTCTACACGAGAGATTTATTTTGTCGTGATTAGGGTAAACGCGCGAAAAATTTCGATAAACAGCCAGTTTAATATAAAAAACGATTTCTGCAGAATAATTCAAGGAAAAATCATTACCTGCGTTTATAATCGCGCAAAAAGATGAAATGGGAGGGTTAAAAAATGAAACTCAGCATGAACGAGGCAACGGCTTTGAACTGTCAAGCGATGTCCCTTGAGCAAGACATTCTCCTTGCTGAAAAGTACGGTTACGACATGATTGAGCCGCGAACGATGGACAGAATGCGTGACTACCTTGCTGCTCACTCGATTGAAGAACTCGCGGATTTTTTCAAGGCGCACAACATTGAGCCGCTTGCCTTCAACACACTCTGCTTTTTCAATAACCGTTCGCCCGAAGGTTATCAAGGCATTCTTGATGAATTGAAGCAAATGTGCGAGTGGGGACAAAAAATCGGATGCAAGACTGTAATTACTGTTCCGACTGTCAGCCTCAACAAGGTTACCCGCGGCGAAATTCACAAGTCGGCAATCTCCTGCCTTAAAGAAATGGGCAAGCTCGCGGCAGATTATGATATGCGCGTTTCCGTAGAATTCATTGGTCATCCGGCCGCTTCGATTAACACTTTCGGCGAAGCTTACGAAATTATTCAAGCCGTCGACCTGCCCAACGTCGGAATCACACTTGACTGCTTTCACTTCCACGGCATGGACTCGAAGATTGAAGATCTCGCAAAAGCTGACGGGAAGAAAATTTTTATTGTGCACCTCAACGACACGGAAGATTTCCCGATTGGCGCGCTTCTCGATGAAGACAGACTTTGGCCGGGCACAGGCTGTATTAACCTTGATGAAATTTTCCAGACGCTCAAGAAAATCGGCTGGGCACAAGATGTTGTTTCCGTTGAGCTTTTCAGACCCGAATATTATCGCATGAACCCGAACGACGTTTACAGACTCGGTAAGGAACATGCCGAGAAAGTCATCAAACGCAATTTTGCTTGATTCATTCAGGAGGATAAAAGTTATGCTGAACATTGGTGTTATCGGTTGCGGCGGCATGGGTCGCGATCACATTAAAAGAATCACTGAACGGACTCAAGGTGCGCAGGTAGTAGCTGTAGCAGATATGGTCGACGCGCTCGCGCAAAAGGGTAAAGCCCTCGCCGGTGAAAACTGCAAAATTTATAAAAACGGTAATGATCTCATAAACGATCCGAACGTTGAGGCGGTCTTTATCGTCAGCCCCGGCTTTGCACACAAAGAAAGCCTGCTCGAAGCGATAAAGCTCGGCAAGCGTATCTTCTGTGAAAAACCGCTCTGCACGACGGCGGCTGACTGTTTGGAAGTTATCGACGCAGAAATTAAGTCGGGCAAACACCTGATTCAACTCGGATTCATGCGCCGTTATGATAAAGGTTATCGTCAAGTCAAGGCGGCGATTCAGTCCGGTGAATATGGTGAACCGTTGATCGTTCACTGCACTCATCGCAATCCCGTTGTGCCCGACAGCTATACAACTCCCATGGCCGTTCACGACACTGCGATTCATGAAATCGATGTTATTCACTGGCTGGTCAACGATGATTTTGTTTCGGCTCAAGTTATTTTCCCGCGCAAGACGAAATATGCCGCTGATCACCTTTATGACCCGCAAATTATGTTATTGCGCACGAAGAATGGCATTTGCGTTGATGATGAAGTTTTCGTCAACTGCAAGTTCGGCTACGACATTAACTGCGAAGTTATCTGCGAAGACGGCGCGATTAAAATGCCGCAACCGCTCTACCCAAGTTATCGCAAAGGTGCACAAGTCGCCACGACAATCGACACTGACTGTTTCGTTCGTTTCCATGACGCCTATGACGAAGAAGTTCAAGACTGGGTAAACGAGGCGGCAAAAGGTGTTATCGGCGGCCCCAATGCTTGGGACGGTTATCTCGCGGCAATCACTGCTGATGCTTTGGTGAAAGCGCAGGAGACCGGCGAAATTGTTCCCATCACCATGAAAGATCGTCCCGACTTCTACAAGTGATTTTTATTTGACCCTAATCCAACAAATGTTATAAAGCGGCTCAACATTTTTCGTGAGCCGTTATTTTTTTTGCCATCGTCACTTTTCGGGCGCGATGATTATTTCAACGTTGTCAGCGTTAAATTCTCGGAGGTATCCTTCGGGCGGCTGCGCGTCGGTGATGATAAAGTCCAAAGATTTAAAATCGCTGTAAGTCATAAGTGATGAAACATCAAACTTTGAATTATCAACGAGCAAATATTTCGGGCAAGGCTTTTTTACAAGACACTGCTTAATTTCGCATTCGAGCGGGGAAGCATTGGTAACGCCATGTTCAACGGAAATTCCTGTGCCCGCAAGGAAGATTTTAGAAAAGTTATAGCTTTGTATACACTGTAAAACACTGGCGCCGACGAAAGCTTTTATCGGCGGTTGAAGAGTGCCGCCCGTCGCAATGACTGTGAAGTTGTTAAACTGCGTCGCCAACTCCAAAACATAGACGCTGGCCGTCACTATCGTGAGATTTTTCTTTCGGGCTAAGTGCGGAATCATATGCATAGTCGTTGTACCGGAGTCAATGTAGATAACTTCGTCGTCGTTTACTTGCTCGGCGGCAGTCTCTGCAATCCTCTGTTTTTCTTTTTTATGGCGAATTTCACGAGTTGAAAAAGGTTCAAGAGACGTGATATTTGCTTCCCTAAGGACAATGCCGCCGTAAACCTTTTGAATGATTCCGTCGTCTTCAAGTTCCGCAATATCCCGACGAATGGTATTTTTCGACACATTGAAGATTTCGCAAAGCTCGTCCAAGGATATGCGTTTGCGAGATTTCAACAATTCGTGTACTTGATGGATTCGTTCTACCTTCATACAACACCCCTCATTTGCTTTTTGCCTTAGGATTTTAAACTAAAATGTAAGTGCTGACAAGATTTTCAACGGAGTCACGGGGCATGAAAAATTCACGAATCGTCATGTTGACATTGCATTTTGAAGGAATTAAAATGTTATCATGAGTTAATCAAGACTTAACAGAATACAAGATTAAAAGGAGAGTGAATTTTATGGGTTATACTTTCATGGTTCCGGCGAAAATTATTTCCGGAGTCAACGTCATTTCGGAATTGGGCGACCATATCGCGGGCAAAGGCTCCAAGGCTCTCATTGTCACGGATCAATTTATGGTGAAGTTCGGCAACGCTGCCAAGGTTGAAGCTGCTCTGCAGAAGGTCAATATTCCTTACGTGATTTTTGACGGGGCGAACACTGAACCGACTGATAAAATCGTCATGGAAGGTTTGAAAGTTTACAAGGCTGAAAAGTGCGATTTCATCATTGCGTTGGGCGGCGGCAGTCCCATGGACACGGCCAAAGCTATCGGCTTCATGACCACGGCCGGTGATCGCAAGATTAATTCTTACATGCATGAAGTCATTGACATGCCCGTTCCTTACCTTGTGGCAATTCCTACCACTGCGGGTACCGGTTCCGAAGTCACGAAAAATACTATCATCTCCGACACTGAAAACAATGTTAAAATGCTCCTCGGCGGCCCTTCAATTATTCCTGCCCTTGCAGTCGTCGATCCCACTTTCACGATGACGGCTCCTCCAGGTGTTACGGCGGCGACGGGTATTGATGCCTTGTGCCATGCGATTGAAGCTTACACCTCCCGCAAGGCTCAACCTCTCACTGACACTTTCGCAATCTCCGCAATTCAAAAAATCCACAAGAATCTCCCGATTTGCTACAAAGATGGCAAGAATGAACAAGCCCGTCTGGCAATGTCGATTGCTGCGTTGGAAGCGGGCATCGCATTTAACAATGCGTCGGTTACGATTGTTCATGGCATGAGCCGCCCCATCGGCGCACTTTTCCACATTGCTCACGGCGTTTCAAATGCGGTCTTACTCCCCGCTTGCCTTGAATTTGCAATCGAAGAAAACACTGCCCGTTTTGCACATATCGGACGGATTATGGGCGTCGCTGATGAGAACACTGAAGATCATGCTGCAGCTGTCGCAATGGTGAAAGAAGTCGCGCGCTTCTGCAAAGAAGTCGGCATTCCTCCTGTTATCGACCTGCTCAAAAAGGGCAATCACACTCAAGAAGAATTTTTCTCCTACCTCGACAAAATGGCGTCCGATGCTCTCGAAAGCGGCAGTCCGCAAAATACCATGCGCATTCCCACGAAAGAACAAATCATTGAGATTTATAAAAAGCTCTTTTGAGGGACTGCGTATTTCTTTTGTGAGGTAAAAAAATGCCGCTCGTAAAAATGACAGAACTGTTTGCGCCGCATGACAACACGACTTTTGCCGTCGGGGCATTCAACGTTTCAAATCTCGAAATGGCATGGGGAGCAATTCAAGCCGCCGAAGAACTCAACACGCCTTTGATTTTGCAAATTGCTGAAGGGCGTTTGAGGTATTCGCCGCTCGATTTACTCGGACCGGTCATGATCGCTGCCGCAAAAAAATGCACCGTCCCCGCGGCAGTTCACCTTGATCACGGCGCTACACTCGAAACGATTAAACTTGCTTTAAGTCTCGGATTCACGTCCGTAATGTTCGACGGCTCAAAATATCCGCTCGAAGAAAATATCCGTCGGACGCGTGAAGTTGTTGAGTTGGCGCACTCAAAAGGCGCGGCAGTCGAAGCGGAAATTGGACGCGTCGGCGGTGCGGAAGGCGATTATAAAAGTGTTGACGTTTTAGTTACGAGTGTCGACGAAGCAAAAAAATTCGCGGAGGCAACGGGAGTCGACGCATTGGCTGTCGCAATTGGAACCGCGCACGGCAATTACACCGTCAAACCGCAACTTCGCATTGATCGCCTTAAAGAAATTTTCGACGCGATAAAAACTCCACTTGTCCTTCACGGCGGAACGGGCTTAACGGCTGACGACTTCCGCAACTGCATCGCTAACGGTATCAAGAAAATCAACATCGCAACCGCAAGTTACGACAACTCGGCGCGGAAAATTCGTGAAGTGTGTGAGTCGAAGCCCGACGCGAAGTTTTTCGATTTCAGCGACGCAATTGTTCGCGGAACACGTGAAAATATTAAACATCACATGAAAATTTTTAATTCCGAAGGGAGATAAAACTAATGACAACTCTTCAAGAAGCAGTAAAGGCATTTCCGCAAATGGAAGTATGGAACGACTCGTGCTCGTGCAAAGAACTGACTTATGCGCTCGAACAGTGCGCGGCATCCGGTGCGACAACCAATCCCGCAATCGTCTTCAACGTCCTCAAAAAAGAATTGCCCGATTGGGAAGACACCATCAAAAAAATCATCGCCGACAATCCGACGTTCACGGAAGATGATGTTGCGTGGAAAACGATTGAAGCACTCGGCTTGAAAGCGGCGGGACTTCTCGCTGACATGCATGAAAAAAATCATGGGCAGCGCGGAAAAATTTCGTTCCAGGCAAATGCAAAATTCTATCAGAATCCCGAAAAGCTTGTTGAGCACGCGTGCCAACTTGCGTCTCTTGCCCCGAATATCCAAATCAAAGCTCCCGCAAGCAAGGCCGGTATCGAAGCATTTGAGGAAATGACCTATCGCGGAGTTTCGATTAATGCAACGGTTTCATTCACCGTCCCGCAAGCATTGGCTGTAGCTGAAGCAGTTGAGCGCGGGCTTAAACGTCGCGAGGCCGAGGGTAAAGACACGTCGTGGATGCACCCGGTCTGCACAATCATGGGCGGCAGAACTGATGACTATTTGAAAGCTTACCTCAAGGGCAAAGATTATATCGTGCATCCGGAAGCACTCGAATGGGCAGGCGTCGCAGTCTTCAAGAACGCGTACAAGATTTATAAAGAACGCGGCTATCGGACGAAACTCCTCTTTGCGGCATATCGCAACCTCCACCACTTTGAACAATTCATCGGCGGTGATGTCGTCCTCACGATTACCAGCGACTTCCAGAAAAAGTACAACGGCACGAAGGTTGAAATTAAAAACAACATGGATACGCCCGTTCCGCAGCAGTGGCTTGATGAGTTGATGACCATTGACGAGTTCCGCCGCGCTTATGAACCTGACGGCATGAAACCCGAAGAATTCCAACATTACGGCGCATTCCTCCGCACTATTAATCAATTCCTCGGAAGTTATGCCGGACTTGTCGAACTCGTCCGCAAGTACATGGTCGTGTAAGATTTTGAGTTTCAAAGGTACAAGGGGAGAAAAAATTTCTTCCTTTGTGCCTGATAAAGGAGAGAAATTTTCATGGCTCTCATTGATTTTGACCTTAAAAGGGAACGCGACGTTGTTATCATTGGGCGCGCAACTTTGGACTTCAACCCGAATGAAATTCATCGAACGTTAGATAAGGTGAAGACTTTCTCCATGTACCTTGGAGGATCGCCGGGCAATATCGCGGTCGGATTAAATCAGCTGGGCAAGAAAGTCGGCTTTATCGGCTGCGTTTCTGATGATCAATTCGGCGATTTTATCATCAACTTTTTCAAAGCCCGCGGGATTGATACGACTCAAATGACGCGCGCTAAACATGGTGAGCGCATGGGATTGACATTCACTGAAATAAAAAGTGAAACTGAAAGTTCAATCCTCATGTACCGTGACAAAGTGGCGGATTTGCAAATTGCGCCCGAAGATGTCAGCGAAAATTATATTGCCGGCTCAAAGGCATTGATAGTTTCGGGCTTGGCATTGGCGGCGGCTCCTAGTCGTGAAGCGTGTTTGACTGCCGCTCAACATGCGCGCATGCACGGAACGAAAATTATTTTTGATATCGATTATCGGCCTTACACGTGGCGTTCAAAAGAGGAAATCGCAATTTATTATTCGCTGATGGCGCGGTTGAGTGATGTTATTATCGGATCTCGCGACGAGGTAAACTTTGCTGAATTGTTGCCCGAAGATGCAGAAACTCCGCCAGATCATGAAATCGCGGAAAAATATTTGTCGTGGGGCAATAAAATCGTCGTCATCAAACACGGCAAGCGCGGTTCCGTTGCATACACTGCCGACCGTCACGCTTACAAAGTTGATTCGTATCACGTCAAACTTTTGAAAAGTTTCGGCGGCGGGGACGCTTATGCCAGTGCATTTGTTCATGGATTGCTTGAAGGGTTGGAAGTGCCCGAAGCCCTTCGCCATGCAACAGCTCATGCGGCAATGGTGGTTGCAAGTCACAGTTGTTCCGAAGCAATGCAGACCATTGATCAAATCGAAGCGTTCATCAAGGAACATTCCGCCGAAGAAGTCATCACCGAAATTGATTGGAAAACGAAAATTTAGGAGGGCTTTCAATGAAATTTGGAAGACTCGGTACGGAGCTTAAACACGGCTATAACGCAATGACTACCCGCGAAAGTGATATGCTGATGGACATCGGCTATCAAGTCATGGACGCGAACGAAATTATTGAACTCGAAGACCCTTTTCAGGAGAGCGCGATTGTTATCTTGACGGGTGAAGTTGAAATTCGCTGGGACGATAAAAAAGAAATTATGCGCCGCGAATCCCTCGTTGATGAAAATCCTTACTGCCTGCAAGTTCCTCGTGCAAAAAAGGTTTGGATAAAAGCGAAGGTCGACAGTGAACTCCTGCTTCAAAAGACGATGAACGACCGCGACTTTGCACCGGTATTTTATCGCCCCGAAGATGTGCAGTGTGATATTTTCGGACAGGGATTGTGGAACGCGACGGCTGAACGTACTGTCCGCACGATTTTTGATTACAGCAATGCGCCGTTTTCAAATCAAGTCAACGGCGAAGTCATCAACAGCCCCGGACGTTGGTCGGGATATATTCCGCACAATCATCCGCAGCCCGAAGTTTACACTTACAAATTCGACAAGCCGCAAGGATTCGGTGCGGCATTTATCGGCGACAACGCTTTCAAAATTACGCACAACAGCTGGTCTGAAATCTCTGGCGGGCTTATGCATCCGCAAGTGACTGCTCCCGGCTATGCAATGTGGTATTCGTGGATGATTCGTCATCTGCCTGAAGAACAAGGCGGTCCTTGGAAGAAGACTCGCACTGACTTGCCTGAACATGTTTGGCTCCTCGATCCCGATGCTAAAATTTGGCAACCAAACCGCTAAGGAGGATTTTTTTCATGGCAAAAACGATTCGACTCACAGTGGCTCAAGCCCTCGTGAAGTTTTTGAATAACCAATACATTGAATTTGATGGCCGCGAAAATAAAATGTTTGAAGGCATTTTCGGCATTTTCGGACATGGCAACGTTGTCGGCATGGGTCAAGCTCTTGAAGAAGATGCCGGCGATTTGATTATGCGAATGGGTCGCAATGAACAGGGCATGGCACATGCTGCAATGGGATTCGCTAAGCAAAAACGTCGTAAGCAAATGTACGCGTGCACATCAAGTGTCGGCCCCGGCGCAATGAATATGGTGACAGCCGCCGCAACGGCAACTGCGAATTGCATACCCGTTTTATTCTTGCCCGGCGACACTTACGCTGACCGTCAACCCGATCCCGTTCTCCAGCAAATGGAGCAACCAACGAATTTGGCAATCACCGCAAATGACGCGTTCAAGGCTGTTTGTAAATATTGGGACAGAGTGACGCGCCCGGAAATTTTGATGACGGCTTGCATAAATGCGATGAGAGTTTTGGCAGATCCCGCAGACACCGGTGCAGTCTGCATTGCATTGCCGCAAGACGTTGAGGGCGAAGCTTACGATTATCCCGAATATTTCTTCCAGAAGAGAGTTCATCACATTGATAGAACTGCGCCCGCTGCTCGTGCAATAAAAGCGGCCGTTGAACTTCTCAAGACGAAGAAAAAACCTCTGCTGATTTTCGGCGGCGGTGTGAAATATTCTGAGGCTGAAGAATCCTTCCGCAAGTTCGCAGAAAAATTCAACATTCCGTTCGGCGAAACTCAAGCGGGTAAAGGCACGATACTTTGGAATCATCCGTTGAATTTGGGCGGCATTGGTGAAACAGGCGGTTGCGGCGCGAATGACATTGCGGCAGTCGCTGATGTCGTTATCGGCGTGGGCACTCGTTACACTGACTTTACTACTTCGTCGAAGTGGATTTTCCACAATCCCGAAGTTCAATTCATCAATATCAACGTTTCAAAATTCCACGCGTATAAACTCGACGGCTTGCAAATTGTCGCGGACGCTCAAGCGGGTATTGACGCGCTTAGTGCTGAACTTGAGAAAACTGACTGGAAAGTTTCCGACGAGTACAAAGCCGAAGTTGCCGCGTCGAAGAAAAAATATGATGAGGAAGTCGACCGCGTGTACCACGTCGAATACACCGGCAAAGATTTCGTTCCCGAAGTGGTTGACGGTCTCGACTTCGCGAAAGTCAGCGAAGAATTCATCAAGCTCACTGGGTCAAGTCTGCCGCAATGTCGCGCACTCGGCGTGGTTAATGAAACGATTGATGAAAATGCAATCATGGTTGCGGCGAGCGGTTCAATCCCCGGCGATGTTCAGCGCGTGTGGCGTGCAAAATCCGTTGGCGGTTATCACGTTGAGTACGGATTTTCTTGCATGGGTTATGAAGTCAACGCGGCATTGGGCGTAAAACTTGCCGAGCCTGATCGCGAAGTTTATGCGATGGTCGGTGATGCGGCGTACATGATGTTGCATTCAGAGTTGCCGCAGTCGATTGCTGAAGGTGTCAAGATTAATGTTATTCTCTTTGACAACATGACAAACGGTTGCATAAACAATTTGGAAATTGGTCATGGGCAAGAAAGTTACGGCACAGAATTCCGCTTCCGCACTCCGACGGGTCTCGACGGCGGATTTGTTCCTGTTGATTTCGCGATGAATGCCCGCTCTTATGGTTGCGTCGCTTACACAGTCCACACGGTCGACGAACTCATTGCGGCAATCGAAGACTCGAAGAAGCAAAAAGTTTCGACGTTGATTGACGTGAAAGTTTTGCCGAAAACGATGGTGCACGGCTACGGCGATTGGTGGAGAGTCGGTGTGGCTCAAGTCTCCAAGTCCGAAAAAATTCAAAAGGTCTACAAGGAAATTATGGCTCCGAATCTTGAGGCGGCTCGCAAGTATTGATTATAAGAAAGTAGAGAGTAGAAAGTAGGGAATAGAAAAATCTACTTTCTACTTTCTATCACCTACTTTCTAAAACATAGAGTCATTTGTTGGGTTAGGGTACATATATAAAACTCATTGAAATGTGAGGGGGTTACAACAAATGGCTCAGGGTATTTCTCATGAAACCTACCTTCGTCGGGTAATGATAGTCTCGACGTTCGGCGGCCTGCTGTTTGGTTATGACACGGGCGTTATCAATGGCGCACTCGCCTTTATGGCAATGCCCGATCAGCTGAACTTGTCGCCGGCAATGGAAGGTTTGGTCGCAAGCGGATTATTGGCCGGTGCGGCTATCGGTTCATTTATGGGCGGTCGTATTGCAGACACTGCAGGCCGTCGCAAAATGATTCTCTATCTGGCATTTATCTTTTTCTTCGCGGCAAATGGTTGCGCGCTTTCGCCCAACGCTGAAGTTCTTATCTTCTGCCGCTTCGTGTTAGGTCTTGCAGTCGGTGGCGCGTCAGTTACTGTTCCTGCATTTTTGGCGGAAATGGCACCGGCTGAACGTCGCGGACGCATGGTTACTCAAAACGAGTTGATGATTGTCACGGGTCAGTTGCTGGCATTCGTCGTCAACGCCGCAATGGGTGTTACTTTCGGTTCGACGGGCGGCATTTGGCGTTACATGTTGGCAATCGCTTCAACTCCGGCAATCGTCTTGTGGCTCGGAATGTTGAGCGTGCCCGAATCACCGCGTTGGTTGATTGTTCAAGGCAGAGTCGGTGAAGCTCTCGAAGTCCTCAAAAAGATTCGTGAGGAGAAACGCGCTCAAAAAGAGTTGGACGAAATCAAAGAAACAATCGCGCTCGAAAGTTCCGTTCAGCAAGCAACTTACTCTGACTTAGCAGTTCCGTGGGTTCGCAGAATCGTTTTCATCGCAATGGGCGTTGCAATCTGCCAGCAAATTTCTGGCGTTAACTCGATTATGTACTACGGTACACAAATCTTGACGGAAGCGGGATTTTCAACTCAAGCTGCGTTGATTGGTAACATTGCAAACGGCGTTATCTCCGTCAGTGCTACATTCTTCGGAATTTGGATGATGGGTCGTCATGGTCGT
This sequence comes from Selenomonadaceae bacterium, assembly GCA_017406175.1. Lineage (GTDB taxonomy): Bacteria > Bacillota > Negativicutes > Selenomonadales > Selenomonadaceae > Quinella. The sequence continues at coordinate 13,388 of JAFQZB010000217.1, forward strand.
CGGCCGCTGATTATGACGGGGCAAATCGGAACAATGGCTTGCCTCTGCGCAATCGGTATCTCGTCGAATATTTTTGAAGGCTCAACCGCACTGCCTTATGTCGTCCTCTGCTTGACGGTCACTTTCCTTTTCTTCCAGCAAGGATTCCTTTCGCCCGTCACGTGGTTGTTACTTTCAGAACTTTTCCCCGTCAGACTTCGCGGCATGGGCATGGGCTGCGCAGTCCTGTGTTTGTGGGTAACCAACTTCTTCATCGGATTTTTCTTCCCGCAATTACTCTTCAGCTTCGGACTTAGTGCAACATTCTTTATCTTCGCGGGCGTCGGACTTCTCGGCTTACTCTTTGTTATAAAATTCGTGCCCGAAACTCGCGGTCGTTCCCTTGAACAAATTGAACGCGATTTCAGAAATTACGACAAGGTTAATGCTTAATCTGCAGTAAAAATTTTAGGAGGGTTTTGAATGGCAAAAATTAAATTGGGTATTGCGCCGATTGCTTGGACTAATGATGATATGCCCGACCTCGGCAAGGAAAACACGTTTGAACAATGCGTCAGCGAAATGGCGTTGGCAGGATTCACCGGCTGCGAAGTCGGCGGCAAATATCCGAAAGATACCAACGTCCTCAAAAAAGCTCTCGACCTCCGCGGCATGTCGATTGCAAGTGCGTGGTTCAGTTCATTCCTTCTCACGCAACCTTATGAGCAAGTCGAAAAGGATTTCATTGCCCATTGCGAATTTTTGCACACGATGGGCGCGAAATTCTGTAACGTCGCCGAGCAGGGCAACAGCATTCAAGGCAAATTCGACAAGGCAGTTTTCGCCGATAAGCCTTACAACACTGAAGAGCAATGGAAGCTTTTAACTGAAGGGCTGAACAAACTCGGAGCTGTCGCGAAGAAAATCGGCTTGACGATGACTTATCATCATCACATGGGCACGGGCGTGCAGACGGCTGAAGAAATTGATCGCCTCATGGCGGAGACTGATCCCGAACTCGTGTGGCTGCTTTATGACACCGGCCATCTCGTTTGTTCCGGTGAAGATTATCTTGCTATCCTCAAGAAGTATTTGCCGCGAATCCGTCACATTCACTTGAAAGATGTTCGCATGGAAGTCCGCAACCGCGTCAAGGCTGAAAACATGTGCTTCCTTGACGGAGTTCGCGCGGGCATGTTCACTGTCCCCGGCGACGGGGATGTTGACTTCGCGCCGATTTTCGATATCGTCAACGCGAGCGATTATGACGGTTGGTATATCGTTGAGGCGGAACAAGATCCTGCAAAGGCGAATCCGCTTGAGTATGCAATCAAAGCCCGCAAATACATTCGCGAAAAAGCTCACATTTGATTAAAAGTCAGTGCAAATAAAAACGGTGCGCCGACCCTTGAGGTCAAAAACGCGCCGTTTAATTTTTTGATACGAGGTGAAAATTTTGGGACTCACAATGATAATCGTCAGCCTGGTACTTCTGATTTTATTTGCGTACCGTGGCTACTCGATAATTTTTATCGCGCCGGTATTTGCAGTTGTGGCGAGTATCGGCAGTGGACATGATCCAATGCCGGTGTTCAGCGAAATTTACATGACGAAGGCCGCCGAATATTTGAAGACTTATTACCCCGTATTTTTGCTCGGAGCAATCTTCGCAAAAATCATGGAGGAGGGTGGACTGGCTGCATCTGTCGCAAATAAAATCGTGCAAACTCTCGGCAAAGAAAAAGCAATCCTGGCAATATTAATCGGGTGCGGCGTGTTGACTTACGGCGGATTAAGCGTTTTCGTCGTGGCATTTGTCATGTACCCGTTCGCGGCGATTTTGTTCAGAGAAGCCAATTACGCGAAAAAACTTTTGCCCGGACTGCTTTGGATGGGAATTTTTACTTACAGCATGGTTGCGATTCCCGGCACTCCTCAAATCCAAAATATCATTCCGACGGCATATTTCGGAACGACGACTTGGGCAGGCATCGGACTCGGATTAATCGGCGCGGCTTTATATTTTGTGATGGCATGGGGCTGGGTAAGTTATCGTGCGAAAAAACTTCAAGCGGCGGGCGAAGGTTACGGCACAAATTTAAAAAATGAGCCGGAAATTTCTTCCACCGAAGATTTGCCCGACTGGAAACTTTCATCAATTCCGCTGGTCATGGTCATTGCGTTGAACTTAATCATCAGCAATCCTTTCAACTGGAGTTGGGCGTATCACTGGGATCAAAGCAGCTTGGACAGTTTCGCGCCGATGAATTTGAGTTTGCTTGCGGGCAGTGTCGGAAAAGTTCAAGCAATCTGGTCGATTAATGCGGCATTGATTTTGAGTTGTATAGCGGCGGCGATTATCGGCAGAAAATGTTTGGCGTCGAAGGGCGGCATTGTTCATCCGATAAACACCGGCGCGACGGGTTCAATGGCGGCGATTCTCAATGTTGCGTCATGTTATGCATTCGGTTGCGTAGTGGCGGCAGTGCCCGCGTTTGAATCTATCAAGCAAGCTTTGTTGGGAATTCAAATCGGTGACGGGCCTTTAGGTTCGGCGGTTATCACGACTTTGATTATGTGCGGCATTACGGGTTCGGCGTCTGGCGGTGAAACGATTGCGCTGGGTATGCTCGGTGATCAATGGTTGGCGATGGCGAATCAAATCGGTATGAATCCCGAAGTCTTGCACAGAATCGTAGCCCTTGCCTCTGAATGTATAGACACGCCGCCACATTCCGGAGCTTTGATAACTTTGATGGCAGTCTGCGGGCTAAGTCACAAAGAATCCTACTACGACGTTTTTGTTCTGACATTATTGAAAACTTCAGTGGCATTTATCTGCCTGGCAATTTTCGCGGTGACGGGGCTGACTTGAACTCCCTGTTGCAAAAAAAATTCCCGCCATTTTTGACGGGAAAAATTTTTTTGTAGGAGCTTTTTTACTTGTTGAGAAGTTCACGTTTAATGCGGTCGAGAGCTTCGGGAGCTTGCTTATCCATTTTTTCGGGGAAGCCGAAATAGCTGACGCAGATAATGTTATCGCCGCCGACTTTCGGCGCATCGGGCTTGAGTTGTTTATTGGCAAAGTCCATTTCGCGGAGAGTCTCAAAAATTCCGTCGAAGTCAACTTCACCCTCGCCCATCGCGGTATGTTGATGAATGGTGTAGTCAGCTTTGCCGCGACCGTTGAGCCAAGGCGGGTTGACGATATAGCGGCAGTCAATGGTCTGATTCCAAGTGTCAGCAAGCAGAACGTGCGTTAATTCATCGCCGGCATATTTGAGCATGTGGCGGACATCGCCTTTGCCCTGATCGTAGAAAAATCCGTGGCTTGCGGAGTAGACGTAACCGAGATTTTTCGAGCGGAAAGATTTAACAATGTCGCAAGTTTCATCGTTGAGTTCGCAGAAGTCGTAGGGGTGAGATTGAATTTCGACGCGCAAGCCTTCACGTTCGATAATCGGCAGCAGTTCTTCCATTGAGCGGAAAAACATTCCGTTGCAGATTTCTTGCTGATTCGGATCGCCGCTGAATTCGGTGTTGATGACGGGCACGCCCATATTGACGGCGATTTCAATAATTTTTTTCCAGTTCGCGACGGCGTGTTGACGTTGTTCTTCAGTCGGTCCCGACCAACGATAGACGACAATGAACGAAGAAATTTCAACGCCCGTTTCCTTGAGAGCCTTGCGATATTCTGCTTCACATTCTTTCGAGAAGAGCGGATGTTTGTAGAACGGATTGATGCGCGGGTGCGGAGATTGCTCAATGTACTTGTAGCCCCAATCGGCGACCTTGTGCACATAGTCGTTAATGCTCATCTGTTTTGCCAGAACATCAACGTCAAAAGCTATTTTCATTTACGACCCCTCCTAAAATTTTTTGATGAGGCAACGTTATCATACCCCACAAAAGTTGTCAACAGTTTTGCAGATTTTGATTGAACTTAAGCAGGATTTTACAATTAGGCGTAAAAGTAACGGGTAAATTTGAGTTGAAGGCGAGGTATCAAAAATGGCGGTCGTCTACTACAACAGCGAAAAAGATTCGGAAAATCCACTCGGCGAGCAAAAAATTAAATTGCTTTATGTCTGCAAAGCGGAAACGGTTATCCCGACGGCAATGCACGCGCATAAAAATCATTTGGAGTTGCAGTACATAAGCGGCGGCAAGGCACATTTGAGAATCGGCGGTCACTCTTACAACGTTCAAGCCGGTGATGTGATTGTTTACAATGCGGGCGTCCTTCATGATGAGTGCGCTGATCCCGAATGCGGCATGGCGTTTTACAACTGCGGGATAAAAAATTTTCAGTCGCCGTTACTGCCCGAAAATCATTTTCTGCCGCAAGGAGTAAAACCGGTATTGCACACTGCTGACATGGCGGAAACGGTTCGGGCGATTTTTCATGCGATTTACGAGCAGATATCGCAAAAAAAAATATCGGGCGTTTCAGTCTGTCACTACCTGATAAATTCGCTGTTGATAATTTTAAGCAATCAAATAGTTTACGAGCAATTGCCGCAGAAATATAAAACTGACGCGTATTTTCAACGCTGCAAAGAATTTATCGACGAGCACTTCACGGAAAATATTTCAATCGAGGACATGAGCAAAATTGCGCACATGAGCGTTTCGGGCTTCGCTCACCACTTCAAGAACGTTTTCGGACTCTCGCCGATTCAATATCTGATTCGCCTGAAAATCGGCTTGGCGCAAAAATTTTTAATCACCACGGACAAGAATATAACGGAAATCAGCATGGAGCTGGGCTATGATAATGTCAGCCACTTCAACAATCAGTTTAAGCGATTTGTCGGGACTGCGCCGAGAAATTATCGAAAACTTTGGGTCGGCAATGAGCAGTTCAAGAATTTGAAGCATATTTATAACGAGCTGATGAAAAGTTGAGCGGCTTAATTAGTTGGAGCCAAGACGAAGTGCGAGCCGTCGACGAGTTGCAGTGTGCAATGTTCGTAGTCAGCGTTTGCCGAGTCGTAAGGAATGAGCCGACGATTTTTTTCAACGCGGGGATTAGGTTGAGGCACGGCGGACAGTAAACTTTGCGTGTAAGGGTGGACGGGATTAGAAAAAATTTCATGGGTCGAGCCGGTCTCAACAAGCCAACCTTTATGCAGGACGCCAATTCTGTCGGAGATATATTTTACCATGCTCAAATCGTGAGCAATGAAAAGGTAGGCGCACTTCGTCTCGTGCTGAATATCTTTCATGAGGTTGACGACTTGAGCTTGAATTGAAACGTCGAGGGCGGAAATACATTCGTCGGCGATGATTAGTTTCGGGTTCATAATGAGTGCGCGGGCAATTCCAACACGCTGTCGCTGCCCGCCGGAAAATTGCTGTGGATAGCGTTCGGCGTGAGCGGGAGATAGTCCGACCTTTTTCAACATCTCGCCGATAAGTTCGTTTCGTTCCACTTGAGTGGAATAAAGTTTGTGAATGTCCAAACCCTCGCCGATTATGTCGCCGATTTTCTTTCGAGGATTCAAGCTGGACATCGGGTCTTGAAAAATCATCTGCATATTTTGCCGGAGCATTTTATCAGTCTGACTGTCGAGCTTGCCGGAAATCCTTTTGCCGTTGAAGAAAATTCTGCCGCCGGTCGGATCGTAAAGCCGAATGATACTGCGCCCGATAGTAGTCTTGCCGCTGCCCGATTCGCCAACAAGCCCGTAAGTTTCGCCGGGATAAATTTCAAAAGAGACTCCGTTCACTGCCTTAACTGTGAAGTCGCGCGAAATTTTGAAGTGCTGCCGAAGATTTTTCACTTTAAGCAGAGGTTCAGCCATAATGCGCCGCCTTTCTTGACCGCAACAACCGCGCTTTCAACTCGGCGGGCAATTCAACTTTAGGTGCGTCGGGGTGAAGTAGCCAAGTCGCCGCGGAATGAGTTTCCGAAATTTTGAACATGGGCGGAGCTTCCAACTCGTCAATCTTCAAGGCAAATTTATTCCTCGGAGCGAAAGCGTCGCCCTTAGGCTCGTGCAATAAATTCGGAGGACTGCCGGGGATTGAGTAAAGTCGGTCGTCATCAGTTTCCAAGTCAGGCATGGCGGAGAGTAATCCCCAAGTATAAGGGTGACGCGGGTCGTAAAAAATTTCGTCGACGGTACCGAACTCGATAACCTTGCCGGCGTACATGACGTTGACAAAATCGGCAACCTTCGCGACAACTCCTAAGTCGTGAGTTATGTAAATGACGGACAAATTCATTTCGGCTTGAATGTCCTTGATTAGATTCAAAATCCGTGCTTGAACGGTGACATCAAGGGCAGTCGTCGGTTCGTCGCAGATTAAAATTTTCGGCTCGCAAGAAAGTGCGACAGCGATAACGACGCGTTGACGCATTCCGCCCGAAAGTTGATGAGGATAATTTTTCATGCGGCGTTCGGCCTCGGCAATGCCAACGAGCTTTAAAAGTTCGACGGCTTTTTGACGGGCATCGGAAGCCGAAATTTTTTTGTGCAGAAACATGCCCTCCATAATCTGATCGCCGATAGTCATGGTCGGGTCAAGACTTGTCATAGGGTCTTGAAAAACCATAGCGATTTGCTGACCATTGATGGATTGACGCAAATCTTTTTTGGACAGCGTGAGGAGGTCGGTGCCGTCGTAAAGAATTTTGCCGCTGTTGATGACGGCGTTTTGATCGAGCAGACCGGTAACGGCTTTCATGGTGACGGATTTACCGGAGCCGCTTTCCCCGACAAGTGCGACAGTTTTACCGCGAGGCAAGTCAAAATTCACGCCACGTATCGCGTGAACATTGCCTGCGTTGGTGCGAAAAGTTATGTCGAGATTTTCAATCGAAAGAATATTTTTACCCATAACACCACCTGTGAATTTTAATCAACGTTTAATCAACTTGAAGTAACGAAAAATTTTTCAGTTCGTATAAGGGACAGAAAGGAAAATTCAAAATCAAAAACTAAAATTAAAGGAGACTGATAACAATGACGAAAGAAATTTTGAAAGAGGAAATCTTGAAGGAAGAAGAACTGGAGCAGATCGCAGGCGGCAATCGCGATGAGTTGGCACTCGACACCCAGCTTTTGAACACGATGGGCAACCGCATGGAGCCTTACACTCTGTATCAGCTTACGGACGCAAACGTCAGAGGAATTTCCGCCAGGGTCACTTCAATGTTTGGCCAATTCGGAATCAAGGTGGAGTATAATGACACGGGCGCAAGCAAATACTTCATTGACGGCAACCAAATTCCTCGCAATCAGGCAGTTACGGAATTGTTGAACCGCGCGGGCTACCATGACATTGACCCGACTCCTTTCCAAATCCGCCGCTGAATATCAAATAGCATCTCAAAGAGTCTCGACAAAAGTCGGGGCTTTTTTCATTTCAAGACATCTGCGAGAAAATTTTTTTGATAAGCTTGTAACAAAACGCGCTAATGAACGTATAAGAGGCAGAAAGGAAAAATTCAAAATCAAAAACTAAAATTAAAGGAGACTGATAACAATGACGAAAGAAATTTTGAAAGAGGAAATCTTGAAGGAAGAAGAACTGGAGCAGATCGCAGGCGGC
>JAFQZB010000218.1 GCA_017406175.1 Selenomonadaceae bacterium
AAACCGTATGCGCCCCTATGAAGTTCGACGCGGCGAAACTGATAGATTGTTCGATGAGTGGATGACACTTGCCAAAGCCGACCTCGTGAGCGGCAACTATCTTAGCTATCGCAGGAATATCAAGGAGATTGTCCGCCAGTTCGACGCGATACCGATTAAAGACGGCGGCAAGCCCAAAGTCGGTATCGTAGGCGAGATTCTGGTTAAGTATCACCCTGTCGCGAATAATTTCATTGAACGGTTGCTTGCCGAGGAAGGCGCGGAAGTCGTCATGCCGTCGTTCGTGGATTTCTTCTTGTACGTTGCTTATGACGCGGTTGTTAAGCGTGAACTCCTCGGCGGCAGTCGCAAGGATAAGATTTTCGCTGAAGTGTTTATCCAGTTCATAGAATTTTTCCGCCGCCCGATGAAGAACGCGCTAAAGAACTCCAAACACTTCCGCGCCCCGCACTCGATAAAGGAAACGGCGCGGCTTGCAAGTCGTATCATGAGCACAGGCAATCTTAACGGCGAAGGTTGGCTTATCTGCGGCGAGATGGTCGAACTGATTGAGAACGGCGTTAAAAATATCGTCGGCTTGAGTCCATTTGCTTGCCTACCCAACCACATAATCTTAAAGGGCTGTCTTCATAACCTGCGCGAGAGCTATGACAATGTGAACGTCGTGGCGATTGACTGTGATGCTGGCTCAAGCGAAGTTAATCAGGAAAACAGAATCAAGCTTATGATGACCGTTGCGAAGAAGATTTTGGCCGCGAAAAAGCTTAGGTGACCTTCCGATAAAAAATCTCTTGCTCGTAAGTCGGGCGAGGGATTTTTCTTTGACAAAAAAATTTTTTATGAGGCGAGTACATGCGGAAACAAAAATACCTTTCAATCTCAGCGATGATAGCGTACATCGCATTTATAAACATGTTTATCCCTCTGTCGACGGATTTGTTTTTGCCCGCCCTGCCGGAGATGGGAAATTACTTTTCGGCGAGCGAATTTCTTGTCGGCTTGACGCTTACGATATTTTTTTTCGTGTTCGCTATTTCAATGATTCTGTTTGGACCGCTAAGCGACAAATACGGACGGCGACCGATTTTGATATTTGGCGCGTCAATTTATACCGTGGCGTCATTTGCTTGTGCGGAGGCGTCGAGCATTTACTTTTTATTGGTCGGCAGGTTCTTTCAAGCCGTTGGCTCCGGCGCGGTGATAACGGTTGCTACGGCTCTGATTAAGGATTGTTTCCGCGGAAAGGTCATGCGCAAGATTTTAGCGATAACGCAAGCCCTAGGAGTGATTGCGCCAATGGTCGCCCCGCTCGTCGGAGGAATCTTATTGACGTTCACGGACTGGCGCGGCTCGTTCTATCTGCTTACGGCTTTGGGCGGGATAAATTTAATCGTGGCGTTCCTGTTCTGCGAGACCCTGCCCGAACATAAGCGTTATCGCGGCGGGCTTTTGAATTCAATGACGCTACTACTTGAAGTCGGGCGGAAGAAATATTTTATGGCGGTGTTGATAATGTTCGCCTTCCTGTCAAAGCCGTACATGGCGTATCTTAGTGCGTCGTCATTCATCTACGTCGAGTTCTTCAACCTAACCGCGCAGGAGTACAGTTATTTCTTCGCGGTGAACTCGGCGGCGTCAATCGCGGGTCCAATTCTCTACCTCAAGCTGAAAAATATCTTATCGAACGTGAGCTTATTGAAACTCTGCTTTTGCGTGGCGATTACGAGCGGGCTTTTAGTTTCAAACTTCGGGCAAACGAGCGCGATAATATTCCTGCTAAGCTTCCTGCCGTTCACGGCGATAGGCGCGGTCGTTCGTCCGTTCTCAATGGAAATTCTTCTGCTTGAGGCAAGGGAAAACGTCGGGACGGCGGCGGCTGTGATAAATTTCGTGCCAACGCTGTTTGGTAGCCTCGGCATGATGCTAGGGACGTTGCCTTGGAGTAATTTTGTTGACGGACTCGGACTAATCATGATGACTGCGACGACCTTATCAATCACGCTGTGGATTTTAATCAAGTGCGGGAAGTTCGGCGCGGCTCGTCAATCCGCTAGTGACTTGACATAAAAGTTTAGCGGCAATTAAAATGAATCAACCTAACGTGAAAGGAGTTTGGATTATGGGAATCCTCGACAAAGTAAAAAGCCTCCTGCCTAAGCGCAAGGAGCCTGAGCTGAAAAACAATATCCCGAACGAGAAAGAAAATATCCGCAAGACCTTTGGCAAATACTGCAACGCCAACCACGGCACCACCGACAACAAGCTTTGCGCCAAATGTACTGCCGTCCTGTCGACCGTCTTTATAAAAATCGGTCGTTGCCCCTACGGTATCGGCAAGCCTATCTGCGAACAGTGCGAAACGCCCTGCTTCGGTGAACGCTTTACCAATGACTTCTTGGAGATTATGAAGGGCGGACAAAAGAAAATGCTCCTCAGCCACCCGATTATGACCGTCAAGCACAAGATAGCCTCGCTCGGCGCGGAGTACGCCAAAATGCAACGCGACAAGAAGACTAGCGATAAGCAAAAGGAACAGGAAGAGAAGATGAAAGCTAAACTTGCAAACGCGACCCGCTCGCCAAAGAAGGCTAAGAAGAAGAAAAAGAAAAAGTAGCGGGCAATCTCTTTTAAGAAACTTTTAATTTCGCACCCTTGACAAAAATTATTTCCTGCTGTATCCTTCGCCCCGATAGTCAGGCGTTTGGTGGACGCGGGCTAATCAAGTAAGGGGGGATCTTCGCTGAAACGTTGGGGAACGCAAAGCGTTGATCAGGACTGTGGCGTTTGGACTCGAAGAATCGTGTAGGTTTCTCGGCTCCAACGCTGTTTTGCTTTTTGGGATATCCAAAGGGGTTCAAAGTATCAGGGCTTGCAAGGCAAGCTAAGGTCAATCAACGAGCCGTGCAAAAGTGCGGCGAAATTGAAGGGAGAAATTTTCTTATGAATGATTTAATGGAAGATTTGGCATTTGATATTCAGCTCTTCGCTGACGATGAGCCTGGTTTCGATCCGTGGGGCGAATTCAACGCTGACGACGAATCCGGCGACGATTATGACGATGATGACGACGATGATGAGCCGGTTACTCCAGTGGACACGACTGAGGAAGACACTATCGAGCCTATCCCTGAAGACGACATTAACAAGGACGCCACAGACGACGAGGGCAATATTAATCCCGACGCTGTTGAAGAAGGCGACATTGTCAGCACAACGGAAACTCAAGAGACCGTTCAAGAAGTCCTCGGTCAGTCTCAAATTGACGAATCCGAAGCAACTGCAACGATTCTGTATGCAACTACCCAAACTTCGGCTACAAAGTCTGACGGTACCACAGTCAACTACACGCAGATAACTGGCGTCGCGGGTGTCAGAATTAAAGCTAACTCCTCTGGTAACGGCACCAATGCAAACTTTGGTTCCGGTAGCAAGAGAACGAGACTTGCCTTGGATGCGTCTGCTAATATCGACGTTATGTTCGAGTACGACAGCACTACTAACAGCTACTCCACTGATCCTACCGAACTCAGAGCAAAGAGCGGTTCCGCATTTAATGTCGGCGGTACTTCTGGCTTAGGCATATCGGTTAGTGACAGTTCGAAGACCAGCGGTCACGCGATGAACGTCAGCCTTGAAAACGGCAAACCCAGCTTGCTCCAGATCTTTGCTAATGCAATACTCAAGATTGGTTCGTGGCTGTCTGGTAGCGGCGATGTGCTCTACGATACCGATACTTCGATTGACGGCGTAACCATTACGTTCGACGGCTTCGATGATGAGGACGTTAACAACGTTACACCTGACGGCAAGAAAGTCGGCACGATTGACATTGCCAACACCGAAGACGCAACCGTAACTGTCGACGGTAGCTATGCATACACCTTCGCAATGCACGACAGCGACGGCAATTCGATTAGCTCCGACGCATTCGAGCTTAAGTACGTTGCCGACGGCGACTATACCTTCACGGTTCTCGAAAACGCTGGAATCAAGCTTGACCTCAGCGATCTTACTGTTAAGGACGGCAAGACCCTCAACGTTGTCTCGGTTGGCGGCGCAGATCAAATCGTTCCTGTCACTGATGCAGACGGCGGCGAAATCAAGATTCTCGGCACCACCTACAAGTACACGGCTGTTGCGGATAGCGAATCCTACTTCGCACTTACCGACGACGCAGTAACTGGCTTTGTCCTTGGCACTGCAGGTGACACCATCGTACTTGATGACAGCTCGACGTTCGCGGTTTATGACATTGACGACCTCGAAACCAACATCCTCAATGATATTACCTTCAGCGGCGGCGAAATCGCACTTACCAAGGATTCCAGCACCACTAATGGCTACAGCATAGCTTATTACTTCACGTCTGCTGGCGACACTATCACGTTGACTGAAGACACTGCTGACGGCTTCGAGATGTTCTACCAGAGCAAGAAAGTTCCTTACGACGTTGTAGAGCCTTTGGTCTCTGGCGGCTATACTGTCACGATGACGGCTAAAGACGAATTCACGATCAGCAATCTTGAGGAAGACGCATCAGTTACCACGACTGACGGCGTAACGGTCGAGTTCGAGAACGCGGGCGGCTCCGTTATCTTGAAGGCAACCAATAGTACCACGACTCTCACGACTGCTCTTACGATCGCGGGCGTAACCTCCAATGGCGGCGCAATCGAATTCAGCGAAGACGCAGCGGATCTTTTCACAGACGGCATCACGATTAACGGCAACACCGTACAGATTGCTGACGTTGACGGAGCACTCACCTACAACGCAGACGGCACGATCATAGTTGATGACACTGTCTATGCAATCGGCGACGGCACGTACTTCGGCTACGAAATCGCGGGCGACGCTGACGGCACAGTCAAACTCACTCTCGACGACAACAGCAAAGTCACGGCAATCACCGACCTCAACAGCGGCTCGGCTAGTGGCGACTTCACGAGCGTTACGGTCAATGGCGTTACTATCCAGACCGATGACACTTCACTGGTAGTCACTGGCAACAGCGATGCTACTGGCATTGATGCTATCAGCGGACTCGACTCCGGCAAGAACGTCACGCTCAACGGCGGCGGCACACTCAACATTAACGGCGTAGCCTTCGGATATGTTGGCGAAGAAGAAACCGTCGTTATCACTGGTGCTGGTGCTACTGAAGGCATTGCTTCCGTAACTGGCATTGCTAGCGGCGACACCGTCACCCTTAAGGACGACGACGCAATAGTTGTTCTCCCGACCAGCGGCGACGAGGCTCAAGTCACTGTCAATGGCGTTAAGTACACCTTCACCGGCGATTCAAGCAACGTCTCCATAGACGGCGCAGGCAACGTTGGCGGACTCGACGAAGACGCACAACTCGTAGTCGAAGGCAAGACTGGCACGATTTATGTCAACGGCTCCAGCGATCTTGATGCAACTAAGACGATCGTCGGCACCTACGACGGCACGAAAGCAAGAGTAGTCGATTCCTCTAATCCGATTATCAACAAGAACACTTCCGTCAGCGAAATCGAAGACATGCTCGGCTTGTCCTATAGCGGCACGCAAGTTGTTGGTCAGACCAGCGAATCCGATCTTGACTACACTGAAGCAGGCGAGAAGAAGAAAGTAACCCTCGGTCAAGGCGACCAGACTGTAACCTTCGGCGAATACGGCAAGAACGAAGTCGTTGTTGCTGATGATTCCACTGGCAACAAGAGCATCGAACTCGGCACCAGAGGCGACGCAGTTATCGTCAAGGGTAGCGACACTGATTCTACTATCAACGTTATCGGCGGCGCAGGCGCAGATTCCATCGTTGTCCAAGACAAGGCACCTGTTGAATTTGACATGAGCAAGGGCGGCGCAGACAAGGTCATCACCTTCGCAAGCTCCAATGCAAAGGTCACTCTCGACAGCTACGACATCAACTCTGGCGGCGGACTCGTTGTCCATGAGGCGGCGGCTTCTGACATTGCTAGTGCTATCGATGACGGTCTGATCCAGTTCAGCGGCAACAAGCTTGTTGAAGTTTACCGCGACGGTAGCCGTGCAGCTGACATCACCGTCAACAACAAGAGCGGCGATCCTTCCACGATGATCAACCTCTTCACCACTACGGGCGACAGCCAGAAGGTCGGCTTCACTGGCACCGCAGGCGGCACACTCGACGCAAGCAACGTTTCCGGCGATCTCATCCTTATCGGCAACAGAGACGGCAACAAGACTGGTAGCTCCTCTCTCAAGGCTGGCTCCGGCGATGATACCATCTACGCTGGCGATGGCGATAGAGTAGACGCAGGCGCAGGCTACAATACTGTCAACCTCGGCGGTTATGGCGGCGCGACTGTTGTTGCAACCGAAGGCTACACGACGATTAACAACCTCATGCCTGGCAAGGCGGGCGACGTTCTCGCAATTAGCAGTGCTGACGATGTCACGTTCGACGGCTCCAACCTCATTGTCTCTGGCTCTGGTTACGCCGTAACTGCTTCTCTCCCGACTGATTACACTGGTACCGACTACGTCAATCAGGTCTTCGAGATCAGCGGTCAAACTGTCGAAGCGGCTATCGCGGCTACTGGCAAAGACATCACTGTTAGCGACGATTATGACGTTCCTGACTACTTCCTCGGCAACGGCGGCGTAAACTTCAGCGATTACACTGGCGAAGTCGTTATCGATGCTAAGGGCGGTTGGAAGACGACCGAAATCGGCGGCAAGGAAGTAAGATTCAGCAACACGCTCGTCAGCGTCCAAGGCGGCGCAGGCACGACTCAGCTCAAGGGCTATGAAGCAGACGACATCTTCGCGGCTGGCTCCGGCGTAACCTCGCTCTATGGCGGCGCAGGCAATAACACCTTGATTGGTTACAGCGGCTCCGACAAGCAGGGTCCGACTGAGTTCTTCGTAATCGGCAATGAGAACGGCGCAAAACACACCATCCAGAACTTCCAGTTCGGCACCGACTTCATCAACACCGACTATGCAAGCAACGACATCACCAAGGTCACTGTCGACGGCAGCGGTAGCAACGTCCTGCTCACGGTAACCAACCGTAATACGGGCGCGGCTGAAACTGCAACCATCGAAGGCGCAGTCGACGCAGGCAACATCAAGATCGGCGGCTTGTCTGAAGGCACTGTGGCAGTCGGTCAAGTCGGCTCCGTTGCGGTCACTGTCGACGGCGAAGCTAACTACCTCGCGGCAACTGTGGCTGGCGGTGCAACTGTCAATGTCAGCTCGGCTCTCACTGATAAAACTGCTATCTGGCTCGACAACCGCGGCGATAAGTGGTTCAGCGACAACTTCGCAGTCATCGATGCATCTAACTCGACGGCTGAAGTCACACTGGCTGGCGACCGCAAGGCCAATACGATTTACGGCGGCGCAGGCAATGCAAGTCTGTGGGGCGGCTCCGGTAGCGCAGGCGACCTCCTCGTCGGCGGTACTGCTAGAAACTCCTTCTACTACGAGCAAGGCAACGGTGCTGACACCATCAGCGGCGCAAATGACGGCGACGTTATCAACCTGTTCGATACCTCCCTTGAGAACATCACGAACGCTAACATCACCAGCGGTGGCGTAACGCTCGAATTCAACAACGGCGGTTCGATCCAGGTCAACAGCACAGCAGCAGTCGACTATCGTCTTGCTGACGGCACCACCTTCAACGCAGACCACAACACCGGCAAGTGGGTTCAAAAGTCCTAATCTGGGCTGAAACCTAGCACGGAGATAGAACGAATCAAATAACTTGAACTGAATCTTAGGTTCAAGAGCCTCGACTAAATGTCGGGGCTCTTTTTTGTGCTAAAAAAAAATTAACCGCCCCAAAATTCGGAGCGGTTTTTTTGTGCAAGAAATTTTTTACTTCAGGAACGGAAACTCTTTGGTCACGTCAACAACCGTATCTTTGATGTGCGGGTGCGGCAAGCCGAAATCAAGCTTGTAATACTCCAGCGAATCAATTACGAGCGTTTCAGCTTCGGGCGTGAAAATAACTTTCTGGGAAGTACGCTTGGGATAAATCCTCGCCGAAAGAACTTCCGCGCCGTCGTTGATGAAAACCTCCACGCTTGAGCGGTCGATAAAAATATGGAGCTTGAGCTTGTCTTGCTGCTCAATCTGAATTTCGCGGACAGAGGCTATACCGTTGATTACTTCGCCGGCGTTCGTGCGGTCAAGCTTGAAGATTCCGTTCGCATTGTAAGTTAAAACGGTCTGTTCGAGTTCGGAGGCACGCAAGGCGATTGAAAACTTTTTGGACTTAGCGGCGTCAATCGTCAAAACAAGTTCATAAGCCTCGCCCGCAACGCCATCAAAGGTCGTCGCCTCGTCAAT
>JAFQZB010000219.1 GCA_017406175.1 Selenomonadaceae bacterium
GATAGTAGAACGAACGTTTGCTTGGCTCAATCACTCCCGCCGACTCAGCAAGGATTACGAGTTAACTGCCGCTTCTGCTGAAACTTTAATCAAAATTTCTCATATCCACACTTTAATCAAACGTTTGTGAACACATGTTCTCAGGAATATAGACTTGATTATTTTCGTCGGGTTTAATGCCAAGCGTTTCCTCGAATTTAACCAAAAATTTCCGTCCGTCTTCCGTTTTCAAGCAATCTAACGTATGACTGATGAATTTTATCATGAACGTCATAAATTTTTGCGCGTCGAAGGCAAAATGCTCCGTCAAGTGCACAGCCTCGCCCGATAAGAACTCTTTTGACCTGTAACCCGCGATTAATTGTAGCAAAATCTCCTTAGATTGCTTTTCCGTCTGATATTCTTGCAATCTGTCGAGAAAAAGCCCCAGTAAGATTAATCTTTGGTCGATTGATAGCGTTCGCTCCTGCAAAACGGTTATCATCGTGATTTGAACTTCGCGGATAAGGTCGGCGTCGTGTTCCTTGACGGGTAGTTTGGTTATTTGGATTCTGCCGTGCTTGCTGTGAATTTTATCGGGAACTTCGACGAATTCAAACTTCATCGGCTCCGAATTGAATAAAATCAGCTCCGCCGCCGCTGGACAAGTCAAAGTCAATGACCGCTCAAAGAAATTTCCTATTTTATGTGTTCGCCGCGGGTAAGTTGAACACGTTTGCGATAAAATTTCCTCTCCGTACTCTAGCTGAAGGCTACACAACTTATTTTCCGTCAAGAACGGGCAAGAAGTATCTTCTTTAAGCTGAATAACATACATTCCTTGTTCCGAATCAAACTTCATGCGCGAAATAATTTCCTTAGCCTTGCTTTTCGGCTTGATTCGCGAATATTTCTTGTAAGTCGCCGCGTCGATTGTGATCGTCCAGCCTTTGCAACAGCGTGCGTCGCATTTGGAGCCGTCGCATTGAAATTCGCTGACGTATTCGGGCTGAAAGTATTGGAACGTCTTCATCAAACCATCTCATTAGCAATCATGTACTCGGCAATCTGCAGGGCGTTGAGTGCCGCGCCTTTTCGTATCTGGTCGCCGCATACCCATAGATTTAAGCCGTGTTCAATCGAAAAATCCTTGCGAATGCGTCCAACTTCGACATCATCCTTGCCAGAAGTCTCTAACGGCTGTGGATAAATCATTTCGGCGGGATTATCGCGGACTATGACGCCGGGGAACTTTTCCAAAGCCTCACGAGCCGCCGCAACTGTAATTTCGTCCTCAAATTCGATATTCACGCTTTCTGCATGGCTACGATAGACCGGAACCCTAATTGTCGTCGCCGTGATTCGTAATCCGTCGTCCTCCATGATTTTTTTCGTCTCGTCGACCATTTTCATTTCTTCTTTGGTGTAAAGATTCTCTTTGAACACGTCGATTTGCGGAATTAGGTTCGACGCTATCTGATAATGCTTTTCTAGCTTCGCCACCGGCAAAATCTTAGCTTCAACAGGTTTTCCTTGCGATATTGCTTCAAGTTGCGATTTTAACTCGTCCATGCCCTCGCGACCCGCTCCTGATACCGCTTGATACGTCGATACCACGATTCTTTTTATCCGCGACAGATTATAAAGCGGTTTGAGTGCCATAACCATGATTATCGTTGAACAATTCGGATTTGCGATGATTCCTTTGTGCCGAGCGATTGCTTGCGGATTTACTTCGGGTACGACAAGCGGTACGTCCGGTTCCATGCGGAAATTCGACGAATTATCGATTACGACCGCTCCAGACGCCACTGCCGCCGGTGCAAACAGTTTACTCGCCGCCCCGCCAGCAAATAACGCAAATTTCACGCCGTCGAAGGATTTTTCCGTCGTTTCTTCGACCGTGTACTCTTTTCCCATGAATTTTATCTTTTTGCCCGCTGAACGCGCCGATGCTAACATTTTAAGTTCGCCGAACGGAAATTTGCGCTCCTCAATCAATTTTAAGAACTCCTGACCAACTGCGCCCGTCGCTCCAACTATTGCCGTGTTAAATCTCCTCATTTTGTATCCTCCTAAACTTTTTACTGATAAATTTCCTTCGCCATAGGGAAAACTGCCCAAGCTTTTGGCCAACCAGCATAAAATCCTAGCTGCGTGATGATTTCTACCATTTCTTCCTTAGTCACGCCATTATTTTTTGCGTTTGCAAGGTGATGTTTAAGCGCGTCGGTGAAAATTCCCGCGCCAATCAACGTTGAAACCGTTACGATACTCCTATCATGCAAGGAAAGGATATTATTGCGGCTCCAGACCTCTCCAAACAAAATATCGTCGTTGTAATGTGCGAATTCCGGCGCGAAGTCCCCTAAATTGTTGCGTCCTGCCGTCTGTGTAATCTGTTCGCCGACATTATCAAAAGTTTTCGCCGCATCATCGCCGTAAACCGCCTTAGCCATAGGAAAAACCGCCCAAGCCTTAGGCCAACCAGCGTAAAAGCCCAGCTGAGTGACAATCTCGACCATTTCATCGCGAGTAACGCCATTTTTCTTCGCCGTTTGAATGTGATACTGCAAAGAATCGTTAATCATGCCGCTACCGACCAATGCGCAAATCGTTACAATGCTTCTGTCGTGCAAAGAGAGAATATCATTGCGATTCCAGACCTCGCCGAACAAAATATCATCGTTATAGCGTGCGAATTCGGGCGCGAAGTCTCCTAACCTGTCGCGACCCGCAGTTTGAACAATTTTTATTGCTTTTGAACCTTCCATAGCTATTGCCTCCGTCGAAAACAAATTTAAAATGCAAAATGCCGCTAAACCTGCCGTAAAAAACTTTTTCATGCTATCACCTCCGCGAAATGATTGTATATCACCGAAAAATTTTTAGCAATAAGAAAATCCCACCGCGTCGACGAGATTTTGAGCTTTGAAATTGATTTTAGAGGTCTGAAACCGATTTTAGAGCTTTGAACGGACTTTGAAAGCTGATTTGAGCTTTGAAAGTGATTTTGGAGCTTTGAAACGAGTTTTGAAAGCGATTTGGAGGTTCAAAATACGTTTTCCGGAATAACGGAATTTGTATCGCGCCGTTATGCTGGTTTTTCGGCAAGTGCAAAAATCCGGGTTGATTTGGAGTTGTGATTTACGTTTTCCGGAATAGCGGAATTTGTAAAACGGGCAAAAAAAATGCCTCTGATAAGCTAAGAAGTCTTTCGCGAGAAAATTTGACACTGAAAAATTTTTATGCTATGTTAGGCGCGCCGCTCGACGAGGCTTTAAACGCTAAGGCGTGCCGCAGTCGGCGAGTTCATCCAGTGGAGGTGTTAAGGTTGTACGCAATCATCAAAACAGGCGGCAAGCAGTACAAAGTCGCCGAGGGCAACGAGATTATCATTGAGAAGCTTGACGCGGAGGAAGGTTCTTCGGTCACGTTCGAGGAAGTTTTAGCGATTGGCGAGGGCGAGGAGATTAAAATCGGTCGTCCGCTCGTCGAAGGCGCGAAAGTCACGGGTTCGGTCGTCAAAGTCGGCAAAGGTCCCAAAATCCGCATTTTCAAGTACAAACACAAGACCAATTACCGTCGCCGCCAAGGTCATCGTCAGCCGTTCACGAAAGTTAAGATTGAAAAGATTGAGGGCTAAAAAATGATTCTCGCGGAGATTTACAAACAGGAAGACGGCAAAACGACAGGTTTTTTAGTCAGCGGGCACGCAAACAAGGCTCCACACGGCTTTGATATTCATTGTGCCGCCGTATCGACAATTTCGCAGTCAACTTTTCTTTGTTTAAGGGATTATCTTAAGCGTAAAATGACTGGCGAGGCTAAACACGGCAAATTACTCGTGAAATTGACGGACGCGCCCGACGAATTAACCGAAGTCGCCTTCCAAACGATGATTATCGGCTTAAAAGAGGTTGAGAAGCTCGCTCCGCAAATAATCAAGGTCAAAGAACAAATTCTCGGAGGTGAAACTCAATGATTGATTTCAAATTTGATTTACAGCGTTTCGCGCACAAAAAAGGCGTAAGTTCCACTCGCAACGGTCGCGACAGTGAATCTAAGCGTTTAGGCGTCAAAGAACAGGCAGGAACAGTCGTTACGGCGGGCAGTATCCTGGTTCGTCAACGCGGAACGCATTTCCACCCCGGTCACAACGTCGGACGCGGCAAAGATGATACTTTGTTCGCAAAAATCGCCGGCAAAGTCGCATTTGAGCGCAAAGGACGTTATCAGCGCAAAATTAGCGTCTACGCCGTCGAAACTGCTTAAAAAATCGGTTGACAAGAAATTAAAGGCGTGCTAATATGCAACCTGCGCCGAAGTGGCGGAATTGGCAGACGCAGCAGACTCAAAATCTGCCGTAGGCAACTACGTATCGGTTCGAGTCCGATCTTCGGCACCAATCGTACTTCATTAGGGAAGTACGCGGATTGAAACGGCACCAAAACGAAAAAAATATCCTGAAATAAAAAATCCCCTCGGTAATCGGGGGGATTTTGCTTTACAAGTTTAAATTTCGCGTAAATTTCTGTCCGACTTCGAGTTTAAGGCGTTGAGCCTCGCCGCTGGGAAGTTCTAAAGCTCCCCACGCCCCAAAACAAATACTCATTCCGAGCCACGGCGTCACGTCGCGGGCAATTTTTTTTATGCGGAAGTCTTCATCGAGATAAACAACGTCGATTGCAAAGCGCATGAACAGCATATGGATACTATTGCACGGCGCAAGCAACAATCCGCGACCTTCAGGCAGTCTACGACGCATCATCAGCCCGCGAAGTCGACTGAAAAAAGTTTTAGCAATCTCAACCTCAAGATTTTGCCCGTTAATAAAAAATTTTTCCATTAAATCACCTTGAAAGCTTCGCCAGCACTAAAAGACCGATTCCAACTGCCAGCGTGATAAAAATAATCGGAAGAGCGACAAAAAACATCAGGGCGGCGAGTGCAAAGCCGATTAACACTGCGGCGACTTGTGCAAGACGATTTCCGCCGAGCAAAGCTCGAATAAACGAGCCAATCGCCCGCGCAAAGATATTTGAGCCGCCAAAGCTGACATAAGTCCCGCGTGCCCCGTAATATTTGCGTTTTTGACTGAAATTATCCTCCGAACGTTCATTTTCTCCGTTTGCGTCAATCGTCACGCCGTTAAAGAAAGTTTTTTCCGTATTAGTCATCTCGCGGACGTTTCCTTCGGTATTTTCGTAGCCGCAAGCCGCGCACCGCATTGAACTGCCCAAATCTCTGCCGCACCTCCGACACTGCATTTAAATCACTCCCAAGAATTTTTTTATGCCCTCTTGCAAGGAAACCTTCGGCGACCAGCCCGGCAAGAGCTTATAAGACTTCCACGGCACCATAATTTCACGCGCCCGATAAGGTCTGCCGCCCCACTCGATAGAAAGTTTCTTGCCCGCCACGCTTTCAAAGATTTTCACGACCTCGCGCAGGGGAATCGGTTTCGTTGACGATAAAGCATAAGTCCCGCAGTAATCGTACTTGCACGCCGCCAACATCTGTCCTGCAATAATAAAGCCCTCAATTATATCGTCAATGAAAACCGTATCAATCAACTGCCCGCCCGGCGACATTTTCAACGTCTCACCGCTGTCAGCAATCCCCTTTAATAAAGCAAATATTCTTCCGCCTTTGTCGTCTGAACCATATGTTGCAAATACGCAAAGAGAAATTTGCTTTAAGTTCTCCGCCTCAACGTAGTATTGCATAATGTCTTTGAAACATTGCTTAGTTGCCGAGTAAAGATTTGCCGGACTATATTGGGCGTCCTCGTAATGTTGTTCCATTGTATCGGCATTAACAAAGTTTTTTATCTGATGGGCAGTCATTGCGTCTAGGAGTTCCGTGCCGAAAGTTATATTGCTCTGAATAAGCCCTTGAATATCCTCGAACTTGTGACCGCCCGATAAGAGCCATGACGCCAAATGATAAACAACGTCGGGGCGGCGGTCGGCAACGCAAAGGTCGGTTATAATGTCTAGAACGGTGTTATCCTTGTCGTAGACGTGGAACTGAACATTGCGGCGGAGGTTATCGCTTAGCTCGTCGATTTTAGAAGTCGGACGGACAATCGCGTAAACTTCGTGCCCGTCCTTTATAAGCCGTTCGGCCAAATGATGCCCGATAAAGCCCGTGATACCCGTCATTAAAATTTTCATTGCAAAACCTCCTTCAGAACGGCGAATCGAACTCGGCAAGCGTTGGGTGATTCTTGTCCTTGTCAGAGAGAATCGGCTCATTGCATTGCCAATCGATACCGCACGAACTCCAAAGAATTCCCTTATCATTTTCTGGCGAATAAACTGTTGTCGTCTTGCATACGATAATTGCCCGCTCACTCAACGTCAAGAAACCGTGTGCAAAACCTTTAGGCAGATACATCATATTGCCCTTGCCGCCTTCCAAAAAACAAATCGTATGCTTTCCAAAGGTCGCCGAACTCTTGCGCAAATCAACAGAAACGTCCATGACTTTTCCAAACGGACAATAGACAAGCTTATCGTGGTCGTCGGGCGGCGTCTGGAAATGAAGTCCGCGCAAAACATTTCTTATCGACGTGGAATAATATTCTTCCTTCCATTCCGCCGCAAGCCCCAACTCGGCAAAGGCTTCGTTGTGGAAAGTCTTAATGAACGAGCCGCGATTGTCGCCACGAACTATCGACTGCAACTCAAAACAACCCTCAAGCGGCGTCGCAATCTTTTCAAAAAGACTACTCATGATTAATCCCTCCAAAATTATTTATCTGCCGTTCCATGTAAGCGGAAAGGTCTCCGCCCGCCTGATAAACTTTTGTCCACTTGATTACCTCTTCTATCGCCCGTGCGACATTCCAACGCGGCTTCCAATCGAATACGGCTTTTATCTTCGAGCAGTCCAGCTTTAAGAAGTTCGCCTCCTTAGCAAAATTGACCGCTGAACTTTCCCACGTCAAGTCCTCGCCCCAACGCTCGCAAAAGATTTTAACAAGCTCGCCCGTCGTCACGCAGTCGCTTTCGTCTGGTCCGACGTTGTAGCAGTCCGCCAAAGTTTTATCGGCGTATTGAGCCTCGGCAATCATCATGTAAGCAAAGAGCGGTTCCAAAACGTGCTGATAAGGTCTGACGGAATTTGGATTGCGAACTTTGATTTTCTCCTTGGCAAGGGCGGCACGCACGCAATCGGGGACAATCCTAAAGTCCGCGAAGTCTCCGCCGCCTATGACATTGCCCGCACGAGCCGTAGAAATCGCCGCCGCAATCTTATCAAAGCTCCGCTGATAACAAGCCGTCACCAGTTCGGAGCAACTCTTGCTGTTCGAGTAAGGGTCGATGCCGTCTAGCGTGTCGGTCTCGCGGTAGCCCCAAGCCCATTCGTTGTTGCGATAAACCTTGTCCGTCGTGACGTTTAGGAAAGATTTAACCGCCGAACTCTGCCGCACGCACTCCAGAATATTTACCGTGCCCATAACGTTGGTTGCGTAGGTTTCGGCGGGATTTTTATAGCCTTCGATGACGAGCGGTTGCGCCGCCATGTGAATGACGATTTCAGGTCGGCTCGCGTCGAAGGTTTTCTTTAGCCTGTCGAAGTCTCGAACGTCGCCGATTACCGAATTAATTTTCTTGTCCAGCCCAATCAGTTCAAAGAGGCTAGGTTTAGTCGGCGGTTCCAGAGCATAGCCCGTGACCTGTGCACCGAACATATTTAGGATAAACGTTAGCCACGCACCCTTAAAACCCGTGTGCCCCGTCACGAAAATTTTTTTGCCGCGCCAGAACTTTTTATCAGTCATAAGCTCACCAACCTCAATTCCAAATCTTCCACGGCGCACCCTTCTGCCAAAGCTCCTCAAGTTTATTCTTGTCGCGGAGCGTGTCCATGCACTGCCAAAAGCCCTCGTGACGATAAGCCATAACCTCGCCAGCCGTCGTCAACTTTCTCATCGGCTCCTGCTCAAGCATGAAATTGCCGTCAAGATAATCGAATACCGCCGCATTCAAGACCATATAGCCCGCGTTAATCCAGCCGACGTCCTCTTTGCTCTTCTCGCGGAAGGCAAGCACCTTGTCGCCGTCGAAGTCAATGTAACCAAAGCGGCTGTCGGGCTTAATAGCGGTTATCGTGCAAATCTTGCCGTGCGCCTCGTGAAACTTCAAAAGCTCTTTGATGTTCACGTCCGAGACGCCGTCGCCATAAGTCATGAAAAAATTTTCGTCGTCAATGTACGGCTGAATCAGCTTTATGCGTTTGCCCGTCAAGCTATCGTAGCCCGTATCGACGACCGTAACTTTCCACGGCTCAGAAAAATTGTTGTGCACGCGAATCCGATTTGCGCCTTGAAAATCAAAAGTCACGTCGCTGTTGTGAAGTGCATAGTCCGCAAAGAAACTCTTTATGACGTGTTGCTTGTAGCCCGCACAGATGATGAAGTCGTTATAGCCGAAGTGCGAATACTCCTTCATGATGTGCCAGAGTATCGGCTTGCCGCCAATCTCAATCATCGGCTTTGGGATAAGTTGAGACTCTTCACTTATTCTCGTGCCGAAGCCGCCCGCCAAGATTACAACCTTCAATGCCTATCCTCTCCTCCAAATTTTTTATGTACAGCGTCCGGAACCTTTCAAACGAGCCAAGCCCGTCCCGAATCACGCGAACTTTATAACCCAGAAAGCTTAATTTGTCAAACCAACCGCCCGCAATGTCCTTATCAACATGAACGCCGCCATTGAACAGGAGCGGAGCTAGCAGAACATTCCTTGCGCGGGAAGTCCTAAGCCGCCTTACGACATCATCAAAGTTCGGCGTGTCAGTATCCTCGATAACGCCGATATGAATCCTCCCGCCCGTCAAGCGTTGCAGTCTCTCGTAAATGGGATTGTGCCTGTGCGGCGAGCCGTGACCAACTAGTATCAAATCCTCTTCAGGCGTCGGCTTAAAGCAGTCGAGTATCGTCGCTAAAATTTTATCGTCGAGCGGCTCACTCATCAGCGGCGGAATGATTTCAACGTCGGGAGCCTCGCAAGGCTTTATCTTGTTGTCGAACTCCTCGCCTGCTGTTAAATGCGTCGGCAAGATGATTATCCGCCTGAATCCCTCTGCGCGGAGCTTTGCAACTTCTTCGGCGGGCGTTCGGATAAGGACTCCGCGACGTGCTAACTTGCGAATCATAAAGTTTGACGTGAAGGCTTGCCGCACCTCGAATTTTGGAAAGTGTTCTTTAATCTCCGCCGCTAGCCTGTCGAAGATATTCGCCCGTATCGAGTCGTCCGCTGAACCGAAGCTCGCTACGATTACAGACTGCATTTTTCGACCTCGGCGGCTATCTTGTTGCAAATGCGGTTTAGCTGATTCTTATCGGGACCTTCCGCCATAACTCTAATCAAAGGTTCCGTGCCCGACGCCCTAACTAAAATCCTGCCGCTCGTGCCAAGTTCAGTCTCGCCCTCAGCAATCGCCAGTTTAACCGCCGATGAATTTTGGCAAGCGTCCTTGTCTTTAACGCGGACATTCAACAGCACTTGCGGATAAGTCGTCATCAAGGCGTTAAGCTTGCTCGCCGTCGCGTTGAACTTCTTCATAGCCGTTAGGACTTGCAAGGCAGTAATCAAGCCGTCGCCCGTCGTCGAATAGTCCGGAAAGATTATGTGCCCCGACTGTTCGCCGCCGAGCCTGTGACCATTAGACAACATGTTTTCCAAAACGTATCTGTCGCCGACTTTGGTAATCTCGCAACTCAAGCCCAGTTCCTTGACCGCCTGACGAAAGCCAATATTACTCATGACAGTCGCCACAACAGTTTTATCAGGCAGGGCACCGACCGCAAGCATGAGCTTAGCACAGATAATCATGATGTGGTCGCCGTCGATGACTTCGCCGCGTTCGTCGATGCAAAGGCACCTGTCCGCGTCGCCGTCGTGAGCAATGCCAATGTCCGCATGATTCCTTAGCACCGTCAGCCGCAAGTTTTCCATGTGC
>JAFQZB010000220.1 GCA_017406175.1 Selenomonadaceae bacterium
AGCTTGTGAACCTGAACGACCCTTCGCTTGTCGTCCATGTAAAAAGGCGGTGATTTGATATGGCAATGAAACTACCAATAGCTCAACCACAAACTGCCCCACTGGAAAAATTTGCTCCCGAATCCTATGTATTGACAGGATATGAGCGAAACGACCAAGAGGAGGTTTCTGGCACCGTTTTACCAACTGTCTCACAAGAAGAACTCAAAAATTGCGTTACTTCATACGCACCTATAAGAATTATTCCCGACCCCAACCAACCTGGTCATTGGCTTATCGTTCAGGGACAACAAGAGAATGCAAATGTGCTTCAGGCTGGTGGAATGTCCGGCGAATTTTATCTGGAAGGTGCCGACGGCATTTATAACAACGGTGACGAAGCTAATAGACGCAAAATTTTTGACCTCAAGGTCAAACTTACCCATGTAATCGAGATTTGGTCACCTGAAGGGGAATGTCGAAAACAATTTGCTTTTCAACTATTTTCGACTATCTGGGGCAATCAAAGTCGAGAAATTGTCATAGACAGCAAGAAATATAAAAACGCTTTGTTTAAGGAAATTCGCGACCGATTTCCAGAATTATTTCTTCCAGATACAAATTCAGAAATCGTTCAAGAATACTTAACAGATGTATATCGTCGAGACATAGACAACGCGGAACTTGTTATAAAAGCTGAGAAAATTGGTTGGCTCAATGTATATGGCAAGACTCAATATGTAATTGGAATAGATGATTTTTACAAAACTTGTAACATACCTGATATAGAAAAATATGATAGAATCAAAATATTTAATACCGGCACTGCATTCTTAGAAATTGGTAATGGCAACAAAATTATCGCTCTCATCTGGCTGACGGCGCATATTGCCTTCTCCAATTACTGGTTTAACGAGGGCGGAAAAAAATTCACAAGTGCGATCTATTTATGTGGTGCGTCAAATTTCTTGAAAACTTCCGTCGTTAAAGTTGTAGCAAACCCTTTCGACAGAAATCGCGATCATGCAACCGTTCGCATGACCGCAACAAGTGCTGGTATTCGTGAAACGATGTCCAAGTTAGCCGATACCTTAGTTTGTGTCGACGACTTTTCCAACACGGAATTGACAAGTGGCAAAAAAGCACTCGAAAACGCTGAAGATGTCATACGCGCTGTTGGCGATGGTGTCTTCCCCGTAAAAATGAACGTCAAGGATTTCAGCCAAAGTATACGCGAATCCGTGCGTTCAACAATTATATTAACTGGTGAAGAAAACCTACCGCTCGGCACTTCCTCTCAATACAGAATCATAACCTTGCCAGTCGAAAAAGAAACGTTCGACGGTGAAAAACTGCGTCTCTTCCAAAACCACCCCGAAATTATGACACATTATTTCGCCCTTTATGTAAAATATTTAACAGAGCGTGGCAATCTTATCACTAATAGTGTTGCAGAAAAAATCAGCGAATACAGCAAGGAATTCGAGCAACATTTTTCAGTCCGTCGCTTCATAGAGACCGCCGCTTTCCTGAAATTTCAAGTTGACATTCTGTACGACTTTGCAATCTGGTGCGGATTATCCGACTGCAAAGCTCAGCAACTTGCAA
This sequence comes from Selenomonadaceae bacterium, assembly GCA_017406175.1. Taxonomy (GTDB): domain Bacteria; phylum Bacillota; class Negativicutes; order Selenomonadales; family Selenomonadaceae; genus Quinella. Next base: position 1,588 of record JAFQZB010000220.1, read on the forward strand.
ATCTACTAAATGACGCCGTTATTTCTGTTGTAACATCAAATCAAGCTGAGGGGACAAAAATATCTCCTACCAAACAAATTCTTTTTGCACTATGGCAAAACCTTAACAGTTCCAACAACACTCTCATCGCAGAATCAGAAGATGTCTACATACAGAATGAGCCCAAATATCTTGGCTTTTACGAAAACGACAACGGGCTTCTATGGCTAAAGGCAACGGATTCTTATAAGTTCGGCGTCGAGTACTTGAAAAAACAAGGCGTCAACTTCCTCGTGCAGTGGGACACCCTCAAAAAAATCCTTCTTAAAGAAGGTTATGCAAAGGGTATATTGCCAGTTGACGGCAAGGGCGGACAGTATTTGATTCGCGCAAAGAAAGGCTCACGTAAATATATGCTTGTCCTTTTCATCGACAAGGTCGAAGAAGTTGTAGCTGAATTAATGGCGGAGGAGGAGAAATAAATGCGCTACTTCGGAATCGTTTTTGACGGTGGCTTTGCCTTAGCCAACGAAGAATGGCAAATCGCTAATGTTGCAAACCAGCACTCCAACGTTGAAATA
>JAFQZB010000221.1 GCA_017406175.1 Selenomonadaceae bacterium
AATCCCTCCTTACGAATTACTTACAACCTGAACCATGCTCGGACGGATTACCCTGCCGCGTGCGATGTAACCGCGTTGAAGTTCGGCGGCGATAAGTCCGTCCTCCTTAGTCTCGTCTTTGACCGTGCCAACTGCCTGATGATAATTCGGGTCGAACGGTTTATCCAATGCGTCAATCGGTTCCAGCCCGTGCTTACCCATGACTGCTACGGTCTCTTGCTTAATCATCTCGATTCCTTTGCGAAGAGTTTCAGCGTCCGCATTTTCCATTGCGTCCGACGCCCGACTTAAGTTATCAAGCAAGGGGAGCAAGTCCTTCAAGAACGCCTGCTCAATCACCGCCGCAAGGTCGGTTTTCTCGCGGGCAGTTCGTTTCCTGAAGTTTTCAAAGTCCGCTTGTAACCTGATTAGTCTATCGTCCTTCGCGTTGAGTTCTGCTTTTAATCTTTCAAGCTCCGCCGCCGTGTCAATCTCTTCGACTTCGGGCTCGGCTTGTTTCTTTTGTAAAGTTATTTCTGCGCTGTCGCCGTCCTCGTTATTGACGACTACCTTTTTTTCTTCTGCCAAGTCGTTCACCTCTCTTTTGCGTGCAAACCTTAACACCGAATAGACAAAATGTCAAGAACTTTTTTTGACATTTCATCGCCGCAAGCAAGACCCGTTCGGACGTTGAAAATTTTTCGGCACATGTTATAATCGGCGCAAGAACTTTAAGAGGAGGTCGAGTGAAATGAAATGGGTTTGTGACATCTGCGGCTACGAATACGACGAGGAGGCGGGCGACCCCGATAACGGGATTGAGCCGGGCACGAAGTTTGAGGACTTACCGGAAGATTTCGTTTGTCCGCTGTGCGGCGTCGGCAAAGACGAATTCTCTAAAGTCGAATAAGTTTAGTTAGCGAACCTTTATCCTGTCCACGCGGCAGGATTTTTTTATTGAAGGATTCGTGCCGTGGAAGGCGTTCGGTTTGTTGATAAAAAAATCTTGAGCTGTTAGAATTTATGCAAAAGCAATTCGGGAGGCAATGCGTGATGAGAAAACTTTTGACAATAGATGTCGGCGGCACGTTCACTAAGTATGCGGTCGTGACGGGCGTGCGTTCTTTTAAAATCCTCAAGCGGGATAAGATATCGACGGAGAGGAAAAGCCACGAAGACTTTTTGCTAAGTCTGACGAACATTTTTAAAGATAATGACGACGTGGAAGGGCTTGCGCTGTCGATGCCGGGGCTTATCGACACTGAGCAAGGCGTTTGCATATCAAGCGGGCTACTGAACTTCAGTAATGGTCATTGCATAGCCGAGGAGCTTCAAAATATGTGCGGCGTGCCCGTGACGGTGGAGAACGACGCTAACTGCGCGGCACTTGCCGAGGTTCGGTCGGGCAGTCTGACTGACGTTAAAGACGCGTTCGTTTTGGTCTTCGGTAGCAGTGTCGGCGGGGCGTTCATTCACAATCGGGAAATTTATCGCGGGGCTCATAATTGCGCCGGCGAGGTCGCCTTCACGCTAAAGAGTATCAACGCCGACATGAACGAGGAAAACATTTACGGCAAAGACTTAAGCGCAGTTGCTTTCCAAAGACATTGTGCAGAGACTTTAGGCTTGCCGCCCGAAGACGTGACTGGCGAAATGATTTTCAAGCTGATTAACGATAATGATGATGAGATGTTGGAGGCTCTCTACAAGTTTGCACACGGCGTGGCGGTTAAGATTTTCAATCTGCAAATGCTCTTCGACCCGGAACGATTTGCCCTAGGCGGCGGAATTAGCGAGCAGCAGAGTTTCATTGACGCCGTGCAGGACAAGATAGACGAGCTTAGCCGAAACGCCTTGCCCTATCTGCCGCGTCCCGAAGTCGTCGCCTGCAAGTATCATAACGACGCTAATCTTTTGGGTGCTTTGTATCGCTATTTAAGGAAGTGAGCTTGTGATAAAACTCTGTGGCATTGAAAAGACTTACGACAGCCCGTCGGGCAAGGTGCACGCTCTAAGGGGCATTGACTTGGATATTGCACGCGGCGAGATTTACGGGATAATCGGTCTATCGGGCGCGGGCAAGTCGACGCTCGTCCGGTGCATTAATATGCTTGAGCGACCGACGGCGGGCAAAGTCATCGTTGACGGGCAAGACATGACGACCTTGACGGAAAGTCAGCTTCGGGAGGCGCGCAAGTCTATCGGAATGATTTTCCAGCACTTCAACCTTTTAAGCTCGGCGACCGTCTACGATAACATTGCCTTCCCGCTGAAACTTTCCGGCACGAGTGCGGCTGACATTAAGAAAAAAGTTGAGCCGCTCCTTGAACTGGTCGGCTTGAGCGACAAGGTTAATCAATATCCCTCGCAACTTAGCGGCGGGCAGAAACAACGCGTGGGCATTGCCCGTGCCCTAGCCAACGACCCGAAAGTTTTGCTCTGCGACGAGGCAACTTCTGCCCTTGACCCGCAAACGACTAAATCCATCCTTGAGCTAATCAAAGTCATCAATCGCAACCTATCGCTAACTGTCGTCGTCATTACTCACGAAATGCAGGTTATCAAGGAGCTTTGCGACAAGGTGGCAGTCATAAGCGACGGCGTCATTGCGGAGCGCGGCTCGGTCTTGGACGTGTTCACCAATCCTCAGCACCGAATCACTAAGGAATTTATCAGCGTGCTCCTGTCGAACGATTTGCCTGCCGCCTTCCGTGGCAATGAGATTTCTCAGGACAGGACGCCCGATAGTTTTCTTTTAATCCGATTGGTTTTCTTGGGCGACCGTGCTGACGACCCGGTTTTGGCTAAGATGATTCGCAGTTGCAAGGGCTTGGAATGCACGATGCTTTTCGGCAACCTAGACGAGATTCACGGCGTGCCGTTTGGGCGGTTCATCGTGGGCTTGAGCGGGGAAGATGATGTTATTCAAAGTGCGTTGACGTTCCTCGGCGGCGAAGATGTTCGATTGGAGGTGATTGGCTATGTTCGCAGAAGTCCTGCCGCTACTAAGTAAAGCCCTCGGCGAGACAATTTATATGGTCGTGGTGAGTATGGCAATCGCCTCGGCAATCGGGGTGCCGCTGGGAGTTTTGCTTCACACGACGGCTAAGGGGCAAATCCTAGAGAACGTCGTAATCAATCAAGCGGTCGGTTCGGTCGTAAATGCGGTGCGTTCAATCCCGTTTATAATCCTCATGGTGGCAATCATACCTTTAACAAGATTTATCGTAGGCAGTGCAATCGGAACGACGGCGGCAATCGTCCCGCTCGTTATCGCGTCGATACCGTTTATAGGGCGGCAAGTGGAAACGTCGCTTAAAGAAGTTCCTTCGGGATTGGTGGAGGCAGCTTTGGCAATGGGGGCGACGCCGTTGCAAATTATAAGCCGCGTCCTTTTGCCGGAGGCAATGCCGGGTATCGTTTCTCAGCTAACGACGGTTATAATAGCTTTGGTCGGAGAATCGGCAATGGCTGGAGCAATCGGCGGAGGCGGGCTAGGGGATTTGGCAATTCGTTACGGCTATCAAAGGTTCCGCCCCGAAGTCATGCTTGCAACTGTCGTTGTGCTTATCGTCTTGGTTCAGGCTGTGCAGTTCGTCGGCAACACCCTAGCTAAGAAATTGGATAAGCGTTGAACTTTATCTAGACAATCTGCTAAAATACTCGGCAAGGAGGAATGGTCATGGGATTCTTTGACAGACTCAAGG
>JAFQZB010000222.1 GCA_017406175.1 Selenomonadaceae bacterium
AAGGTTGATATTCACGCTTAACGCCTCCCAAAATTCATTCGTCGTCTTCCAAGTCGAACTCCTCGTGCAACGTCTGATAACTGTTCAACAAGACGATTTGCATTGCTAGCTCCGGTATATCCTCCCGAAAACGATACGCCTTCATGACTTCGCGGTCGTTTTAAGTGTGCGCCGTCCGTAAAACTGCCGGCATTGATACTTAGTCGGATAAATAGGCGTAAGTCGCGTTCGGGTAGTTGGCTCTCGCGTCCAAAATCGCTTGCGCGGTCGCCTCTATCCTTTTTTGTTGCTCGTCGGTGTAGAATAGCGGCCACGGGAACGGATTATAACATATCGTCGCCGAATACTGATAACGGCTCGTCAATCGTCCCGCGACCATTCGCATCCAATTCATATGCACGCAACTGGTTAGAACTCCGAAATGAAATAAGCTCGCGTTCGGTATCATCAAGACGGTATTAACTGCAATGTTGTCCGCAGTCATGTAGCCAATCGGAATATAGCGGCGGCGTTCGGAACTTACTTTAGGAATCAGTAAATAATTCGTCGTCGGCTGTCGCATCTCGGCAAAGAGAGTCGGCTTATCAGCTAGTTTACGAGTTGCGGCACGTTTGCTACTCAATCGATACTCGCGGACATTTCTAACCCGTTCATAGACGCGGGGCATTCGGCGCAGTTCATTGGGCGGACAGTCGACGAGCCATAAGCAATAGCGTCGCTTGCCGTTGATGAAGTCGTCGCCGCCCACTAACGGACGAATCCATTTCTTCGCGGCGGGTTCAGTCTTCAAGAAAGCATCGAGTTCGTCGGGCGTGAATTTGAGATTGCCGTCGTCAGCCATCATGCTACCCATAATCATCTCCGGCACGTTGAAAAATGGCGTGGCGCGCTTCATAACGTAAATATCTGGGGCATTGGGCATAAGATAGCCGTTGATGTGGTCGACGATGATAAAATTATCTTTGGGATTATTGGTCACGTTAAACGCCTCCCAAAACTCTGCCATTTAGCTTGTTAGTGATTTTGTAAACGACGCCGTACATAAAGTTCTTTCCTTTCAGCAATTTTAAAGGATTATAACTTGCGGCGGCGAAAAAGGCAATTAAAGCTAACTGACTAAGGGAATTAAGGACAAAGGAAACAATGACAGAAATAAAACCGAGCGAGAAATTTATAAAGGGCACGTTCATCCTGACGATAGCGAGTTTCGTCGTCAAAGTCATCGGTGCACTAAATTGGATCCTCATATCGAGAATTCTTGGCGGCGAAGGCATGGGCATATACATGCTTGCATTTCCCGCGTATTTTTTCGCGTTGACGCTATCGCAAGCAGGCGTACCGGTGGCAGTATCAATCATCACGGCGGAGCGCGTCGCCCTTAACGATATTTTCGGAGCCAAGCGCGTCTTCCATATCTCACTGGTGATGATGTTGTTCACGGGAATATTTTTCTCGGTGCTAACGTATTTTTCTGCACAGTGGCTAATCGATTGGCAATTCATACGCGACCCGCGAGCTTATATGTCAGTCGTGGCATTGTCGCCGACGATTTTTTTCGTAACGTTCCTTGCGTCGAGTCGAGGTTATCTGCAAGGCTGGCAACGCATGACACCGACGGCAGTCAGTCAGATTGTTGAGCAAATCTTCCGCGTGATAGTCATGATTGTGCTTGCGAATCTGTTCTTGCCAATGGGGCTTGACTACGCGGCGGCGGGCGCAAGCCTCGGAGCCTTGGCGGGGGCTGTGACAGGGCTAATCGTCCTCGTCTACTTCCACATAAAGTTAAACCGCGAGATTGACGCAACTTACGGCAAAGACTTAAAGCCCTTGCCAGAGACTGAACACGAACCGACGCTTGCAATCATCAAGCGGATATTCAAGTTGGCGTTGCCAGTCTCGGCGGCGTCAATAATGTTGCCCGTCGTGTCGAACTTAGACTTAATGATTGTCCCGCAACGCTTGGAGGTGGCTGGCTATTCCGTTCGTCAGGCAACGGAGCTGTTCGGATACTTAACGGGAATGGCGGTGCCTCTGGTGAACTTAGCGACAATCTTAACGGCGTCTTTGGCAGTGTCAATCGTTCCAGCAATCTCGGAGGCGCGAGCCTTAAAGGACACGGCAAGAATCTTTCGACAGACGGCGGCGGCAGTGAGGATTTCAAACTTCGTATGCTTCCCCGCGTTCGTGATAGTCTTCTTCCTTGCCACGCCGATTGCTAGTCTGATTTACAACGCGCCGGGCGCAGGTCCTGCCGTGATGATTTCGGCGGTGTCGATAATCCTGCTTGGACTTCATCAGGTGTCGACGGGCGTCTTGCAAGGCTTGGGGCATACAACAATCCCGATGATTAACATGGTGCTTGCGGCTGCGGCTAAGGTCGTTTTGAACTGGACTTTGACTGCGATGCCTGAAATGGGAATCATGGGGGCGGCTTGGGCGACGGCCGCTGATATGGGCGTTGCGGCGTTCATAAATCTTTACTTCATCTACAAGTACATTGGCTACAAAATAGAACTGGGGCAACTCATCAAGACGGTCTGCGCGGCGGCGGCTATGGCTCTTGTCGTGAAATTCTTCTACGAGCTGACGGCGGCGCAATGGCATATGGAAATCTTCTCGACGTTCGGGGCAATCGGTGCGGGTTGCGTCGTCTACGTCGCTACGCTTGCTATGATTGGCGGCTTGCTCGAAGAGGACATGGCGCGTATCCCTATGGTCGGCAAGTTCGGCATTAAGGCTTTTCGCAAGCTCGGTATCTTCAAATGAAAAAAGTTCTGCTCGTATATAATCCGGTGTCGGGTCATGCCGCGTTCAAGAATCGTCTGGACGCCGTCATAGAAAATTTTCAGCGGCGCGGCGTCTTCTTGTCGGTCTACAGGACTTGTGCGGGCGATAATTCTGCTTTCGTCGATTGCGTCAAGTCGTCGGGCGCGGAAGGCGTCATTGCGGCGGGCGGCGACGGAACTTTGCACGCGGTGATTAATTGGCTCAAGCGCAGTTCGATTGATTTGCCCGTCGGCGTCATAGGCTCTGGCACGTCCAATGATTTCGCGGCTTATCTTCAGCTTGACGAGGAAAAGACTTTCGACGCCGTGGCAGAAGGTCGGACGCGCCCCGTTGATTTGGGCTTGGTCAATGGCGCGGAATACTTTATCAACGTGGCAAGCGCGGGCGTCTTCACGTCGATAGCGCACGAGGTCGGCTCACGCTTGAAAAATTTCTTAGGCAAAAGTGCTTACTACCTGCGGGGGCTTGGCGAACTTAAAAACTTTAGGACTGTGCCGCTTGAAGTCGTAGCGGACGGAAAAAAGTTTTCGGTCGACGCGTTCTTATTTTTGGTGCTTAACTCTCCGTCGGTTGCGGGCTTTAAAAAGATTTCTTCCGCCGCACAGATTGACGACGGCTTGCTTGACTTCCTAGCCCTAAAGAAATGTTCGGTTAGTAGTCTCGTGACGTTAGCGAAGAAAATTTTGGCGGGCGAGTCAGTTGACTGCGACGAGAATATTTTTTCCGTGCAAGCCAAAGCGTTTGAGATAAGCTCTCCCGTTCAGCTGACGAGCGACCTTGACGGCGAGGCGGGCGACCCTTTGCCGCTCAGGATTGAGACGCTCCCACGCGCATTGAATTTTTTCTGTTGAAGTGATACCATTGCCGCATTAAAAAAGGAGGAAATTATTAGATGCTTTATCGCAAGGTTGATACCAATTTGAACTTCGCAAGCCGCGAGAAGGAGGTCGAAACTTTTTGGGCGGAGCATGACATAGCGCAGAAGGCAATCGACAATCGCGAGGGTTGCGAACTTTATACGTTTTATGACGGACCGCCGACGGCAAATGGGCAGCCGCATATCGGGCACGTCTTGACCCGTGTCATCAAAGACTTGTTCCCGCGTTATCACTCTATGAAGGGGCAAAAGGTTCTTCGCAAGGCGGGCTGGGATACTCACGGTTTGCCCGTCGAGCTTGAGGTTGAAAAACTTATCGGCATTAACGGCAAGGAGCAAATCGAAGCTTACGGCATGGAGCCATTTATAAAGAAATGCCGCGAATCGGTCTGGAAGTATAAAACTATGTGGGAAGAGTTCAGCGGCGTCGTTGGCTTTTGGGCGGACATGGACAATCCTTACATAACTTACGAGAACGATTATATCGAGTCTGAGTGGTGGGCACTCAAGCAGATTTGGGATAAAGGTTTGCTGTACAAGGGGCATAAAGTCGTTCCGTATTGCCCGCGCTGTGGCACGCCGCTTTCAAGTCACGAGGTCGCGTTGGGCTATAAAGACGTTAAGGAGCGTTCGGCAGTCGTCAAGTTCAAAGTCGCCGACGAGGATGCTTATTTCTTAGCCTGGACTACGACGCCTTGGACGTTGCCTTCTAATTTGTGCTTGTGCGTCAATCCGAAGGTCGATTACGTCAAGATTCAAGTCGGCGACACGGTTTATATCTTAGCGGCGGCGTTGGTTGATAAAGTCTTCGAGGGCGTCGAGGGCGAGCGCAAAATTTTGGCGACGTACAAGGGCAAGGAGCTTGAGTATAAAGCTTATGAACCGCTGTACCCGTTCGCCGATGAGATTGTTAAACGTTCGGGCAAGCGGGCGCACTACGTGACCTGCGATGATTACGTCACGACCGAAGACGGCACGGGCATTGTTCACTGTGCGCCAGCGTTCGGCGAGGACGATAACCGCGTTTGCCGCAAGTATGATATTCCGTTCGTGCAGTTCGTCGACGGCAAAGGCAACATGACGGCTGAAACGTATTGGGCTGGGACGTTCGTTAAGGACGCCGACCCGCTTATCCTCAAAGACCTAAAGCAGTCTGGAAAGCTTTTTAAGGCTCCGCCCTTTGAACACAGCTACCCGCATTGCTGGCGTTGCGATACCCCGCTGATTTACTACGCCCGCGAGTCGTGGTTTATCAAGATGACGGCGGTTAAGGACGACTTACTTAAGAACAATGAGAAGGTCAACTGGATTCCGCCGACGATTGGCAAGGGGCGTTTCGGCGACTGGTTAGAACACGTTCAGGATTGGGGCATAAGTCGCAATCGCTATTGGGGCACGCCGCTAAATATCTGGGAGTGCGAATGCGGTCATCAACATTCAATCGGCTCAATCGCGGAATTAAAATCGCTTTCGACGAATTGCCCCAACGATATTGAGTTGCACCGCCCGTATATCGACAAGGTAACTTTCCCCTGCCCGAAGTGCGGCAAGGAAATGCACCGCGTCCCCGAAGTCATCGATTGCTGGTTTGATTCGGGCGCGATGCCTTTTGCGCAGTGGCATTATCCCTTCGAGAACAAAGAGATTTTTGAAAGCCACTTCCCCGCAGACTTCATAAGCGAGGCAGTCGACCAAACTCGCGGCTGGTTCTATTCGTTAATGGCAATCTCAACGCTACTCTTCGACGACACCGCGTTTAAGAATTGTATCGTGCTTGGACTCGTCCTAGACAAAGACGGGCAGAAGATGTCGAAGTCGAAAGGCAATGCCGTCGCGCCAATGGAAACGCTAGCTAAGCACGGAGCCGACGCTATCCGCTGGTACTTCTACGAAAACTCCGCGCCGTGGCTCCCGAATCGTTTCCATGATGATGCGGTCGTCGAGGGGCAGCGCAAGTTCCTGGGCACGCTGTGGAATACTTATGCCTTCTTCGTGCTGTACGCCAACATTGACGACTTCGACGCCACGAAGTACACGCTTGACTACGAAAAACTTTCCGTCATGGATAAATGGCTCCTGTCGCGGCTCAATACGATGGTTAAGACCGTTGACGACGCCTTGACGAATTATAAGGTTCCAGAGTCGGCGCGGGCGTTGCAAGATTTCGTCGACGAGCTGAGCAACTGGTACGTTCGCCGCAGTCGGGCACGCTTCTGGGCAAAAGGCATGGAGCAGGACAAGATTAACGCCTACATGACGCTTTATACCGCGCTAGTCACTTTGGCTAAGGCGGCGGCTCCTATGGTGCCCTTCATCACGGAAAATATTTATCGTAATCTGGTCTGCTCAATCGACGCGGCGGCTCCTGAAAGCGTTCACCTGTGCGACTACCCACAAGCCGACGAAAAGTTCATCGACGCCGACTTAGAACGCAACATGGACGCCGTATTAAAAATCGTCGTGCTAGGTCGTGCGGCTCGCAATGCGGCGAACATCAAGAACCGTCAACCCGTCGCTGATATGTTCGTTAAGGCGGAGGAGTTGCCGACGTTCTTCATTGAGATTATCGAAGACGAATTGAACGTTAAGCGCGTCGAGTTCCGCTCGGATATGGGCGAGTTCATCAAGTACAACATCAAGCCGAACTTCCGCGTTCTGGGCAAGAAGGTCGGCAAGCGCATGGGCGAAGTTCAAAAGGCTTTGGCTAAGCTCGACGGTGCCGCCGCTAAACTTGAACTCGACAAGACAGGCGAACTTAAGCTCGGCGACTTGACTTTGACGGCGGAGGACATTGAAATCACTATCACGCAGAGCGAAGGCTTTAACTGCCAGAGCGAAGGCGACGTTTCCATTGCACTATCGACGACCCTGACGCCCGCATTGATTGAAGAAGGCTTCGTCCGCGAGATTATCAGCAAGGTGCAAGTCATGCGCCGCGAGAGCAATTTTAAAGTCACGGACAGGATAAAGATTTTCGCGTCGGGCAATGACAAACTAGCCGAGATTATCCGCCGCAATGCAAAGGAGATTCAAGCCGTCACGTTGGCGAACGAAATTATCTTCACGGCTCACGACGCCGCTAAGGTTTGGGATATTAACGGTGAGAAAATTTCCCTCGCCGTAGAAAGGATATGATATGATGTTAAAAGTTTTAGTTTGGCAAGTCTCGAACGACACGAGCTTTAAGGACAAAGCGATTAAGATTCTGGAGCAACAGCACAACGGAATTGAAATCGTCGGCGAAGCAGTAAACGAAAACATTGCCAAGGTTGACGGGGGGGGGCAGTATGACGTTCTCCTCTGCGTCGGTGCAAAAAAATTTGGCATGAGCAAAATCACGGCGGACGCCCATAAACTCAACTTGCCCGAAGAAAAATTGCTGGGGGATTGGATTGTCTGCATCCCCGGATTCACGCTCGAAAAGTATCGTCACCTGCAACGCTCGCAGCTTTCGATTATCTCTAAGAATTGTTTCGGCGGATTTATTTCAAATCTAATGGGCTTGCCGTTTCGCTCTCCGTTTATTAACATGACTGTACGCGATGAGAGAGAATGCATTGTTCTCTATCGCAATCTGCACTCTTATATCCATCTGCCGCCCGTTCTTAAGGGAACGCAATTTGAACATATTTTAAAATTTGATTATCCGATTTACAGAATAGTTGACGTTGATATACACATGAATCACTATCGCGACTTCGACGAGGCACTTGCCAAATGGAATGAACGCAAGCAAAGGATAAATTGGGATAATTTGTTTGTAATGATGTTCACCGACAAAAAAGAGATTTTGGAGCAGTTTGACGAACTTCCTTATGGCAAGAAAGTTTGCTTCGTCTCGTTCAAATCTAATCTGCCTTCGGCGTGGTATCTCAATCCTAAGATTGCAGGTGACAACTACCTATGGGAGGCTGTTAATCATTTCGGTATGGGACGCACGGTTTATTACGACCCGTTTGACATGCTACTTTACGGCAAGAAAACTCCGCTGATTGATATGTAGTGTCTCACCTGGTCGACGCGACATTTAACGATAAAAAATTTTTGAGCGGTTGCTGACGTCGGCAATCGCTCTTTACTTAGGAGGAAAGTTTATGGGGAATGAATTTAGTTTCGTGCCGAAGATTTTACTTTGCGGCGACGAGGCAGAGTTCTTATCGCGCATTGGTAAGCGTCCGTTTAAAATCGTCGGGCACGCGCAAATCTCTGGCGACGGCTTTGACTTCGTGCAGGACAACAAAATTTTTTTCAATGACGAGCTTCAAGACTTGCCCGCGTTGGTGAAGTTCCTGCAGAGCGGCGCGGCGGATTATCTTATCTTCGTCAAGCTCAAGGAATGCCGCAACTTTATAAACGAGGCTCGCAAGAAAGGATTCCGTTCGCCAAAGATAATCACGCTTGATGAGTTCAAATCTTTTCCCCGCGAATTTTTCTACGACGCCGAAAGCGAAGTCTTGCTTATAAGGCAACTTAAAGCCGCCGCGATTAAAACGTTGCTCGACGTTGACGCTTACTTCGCGCAGGGAAAACTTTTCACGAAACTCGACAACACCTTGACGGAGATTGAATGCATATCGGAAGAGCCGCTGTTGCCGATAAAGGAAAACATTTGCTCGCGCACCTATAAAAATCTTGACGAGGTCGGTTTTAAACGTTTCGACGCCGCCTTAATCGTAGAACGCAAGCCCGCTGACTTCGACGCAATGTTTGACCGCTTGAAGGACATTTCCCCAACTGTGATAACTTTTGCCCGAACGGCTTCCGAACTTGAACGACATTTGGCGACGAGAAATTTTGACGAGCACTCCGCTTTGAAGACGAGTACTGGAGCTTGGCACTTCCTCACACGTCGAACGCCCGCTGACTTTTGCAACTACGCCGCCACGCACAAACTCACGCCTCACGAAGGACGCTTGCCCGAAGGTTACAAAATCATTCACGCGGGGCGGGCTGGTAAGGACGACCTCGGCTATCTCGGCGACGACACCGGCAACAACATCAGCCGCCTTAATCCTTACCTCAACGAAATCACCGCGCTTTATTGGTTGTGGAAGAACACTAAGCACACGACCCTTGGCTTTTGTCAGTATCGCAGATTCTTCACTACCGCGGACGATAAAATTTTTTCCTACGACAAGATTTTGACTGCGGACGACGCATTGAAGATTCTGGAGGGCTACGAAATCATCGTTGCAAAGATTTATATCGGGCGGCTTCAACGAGAACTCATTCGCGCTGACTGTGGAAGGACGCTTACGACTTTGGGCGAAACAATCCTTAAGAAACATATCCAACAAGCTCAGCCCGACTACGTCGACGCCCTCGACTACGTGCTAAACTCGAAATCTTTTTATCGGTGCAATATGTTCGTCACCCGCAGAAATGTCTTCGACGCTTACTGCAAATGGCTGTTCTCGTTCCTAATCGACGCTACCGAAGAATTTTTGCGCAAGGCAGAACTCGACACGACCCCGCCAAAGAGACGACGCGTTATGGGCTACTTTGCCGAACGAATGCTGACGGTGTGGCTAATCAAGAATCGGCTACGAATCAATGAACTGAATGTTATGTTCATCGAAGACATTTGACGATAAAATTTTTCGGGCGGTTGCTAACCCCGGCAATCGCTCTTTTTGCAAGGAGGAAATGTTATGGGGAATGAATTTAGTTTCGTGCCGAAGATTTTACTTTGCGGCGACGAGTCGGAGTTCTTGTCGCAGGTCGGCAATCGTCCATTTAAAATCGTTGGGCAAGCGCAAATCTCCGGCGACGGCTTTGACTTCGTGCAGGACAACAAAATTTTTTTCAACGACGAGCTTCAAGACTTGCCCGCGTTGGTGAAGTTCCTGCAGAGCGGCGCGGCGGATTACTTCCTTTTCCTCAATCAACGAGACCTAGCCCCCTTCCGCAACAACGCTTATAAGCGCGGCTACCTGTCCTCGCAAGTCGTCACGCTTGAGCAGTTCAAAGCCTCGCCGCCCGATTTCCTCTACGACGCCAAAGCTGACTTGCGGCTTTTGCCCTTCCTGAAGAAGAACTCCGTTAAGACTTTGCTTGACGTTGACGGCTACTTTGCTCGCGGCAGGGTTTTCACTAAGTTAGCTAATGACTTCACGGAGATTGACGCCGTATCAGATAATCCAATGCCGCCCATAGTGGAGAACATTTACACGCACGTTTATAAAAATCTCGCGGCGGTCGGCTTCAAACGCTACGACGCGGCTTTAATCATGGAACGCAAGCCCGTCGACTTTAACAGCGCGTTTATCCTCTTGGAAAATATTTCTGACACGGTGATAACCTTTGCCCGTTCAGGCTCCGAACTTGAACAATACATCTTAGCCAACTTGAAAAGGTTCGCGGAGGTTCGTGCCCTCAATGGCGGCGCGGTCAAGTGGTATATCCTAAAGCGGCTCACTCCGCCCGAAGACTTTTGCGTTTACGCCGTGACCTACAAGAACATCAAACTTGCCACTCCGCCCGAAGGTTACCAGATTATTCAGGGCGGACGCGCCGTCAATGGCGATTTCGGCTACCTCGGCGACGACACCGGCGACAATATCAGCCGCCTTAATCTTTACCTTAACGAAATTACCGCGCTTTATTGGATGTGGAAGAATACCCGCCACACGACCCTTGGGCTTTGTCACTATCGCAGGTTCTTTACCACCTCAAGCGACACGACCTACGCTTACGATAAAATTTTGAGCCGCGAAGACGCTTTGAAGATTTTGGAACGCTACGACATTATTGTTTCCGAAGTGTATTTCGGCGGCTTGACGCAACGTGAATGGATTGTCAATGACTGCGGGGAAACTTTAACGACCTTGGGCGAGGCGATTATTAGGAAACACCTTCTGCAGGCTCAGCCCGATTACTTAGACGCCTTTGACTACGTGCTGAACTCGTCAACGCTCTACAAGTGCAACCTGTTCATCACGCGCAAATATATTCTCGACGCCTATTGCCGGTGGCTGTTCTCGTTCATTATCGACGCAACCGAAGAAGTCTTGCGGACGATAAACCTTGCCGACCTCCCGTTTACGCCGCGACGACTGGTTGCCTTCTTCGTGGAGAGAATGCTGACCGTGTGGCTAAGGAAGAATCGCCTGCGGATTAAGGAACTGCCAATTATGTTTATCGAGGGACTATAAATGACTAAGGAAACTTTCGACGTGACGGGCATGAGTTGTTCGGCGTGCTCGGCGCGAGTGGAAAAGGCAGTTGGCAAGCTCGTCGGCTCGGACAATGTCAGCGTTAACCTCTTAACTAATTCAATGCAAGTTCGTTTCGACGAGGCAAAAATTTCTATCGCGGCAATCGTCGAGGCTGTCATCAATGCGGGCTACGGTGCCTCACCTAAGAAATCTTCCGCACAAGTTAAGACTGCCACGCCCGAACGCACGATTGATAAAGAAATTTCGGACATGCGGACGCGGCTCACCTGGTCGATAGTCTTCCTGTTGCCGACGGTTTATATCGCAATGCATAACATGCTACCGCTACCCGTGCCGCCGATTGTCGTTGAACTCTTCGACGGGCGGGCTAATGCTGTGACGTTCGCCTTCGCACAGTTCCTGCTGATACTGCCGATTATGTACCTCAATCGCAAGTATTACGTCAACGGCTTCAAGACACTGGCGGCGGGTGCTCCGAACATGGATAGCTTAGTTGGACTCGGTTCAATGGCGGCGGCGGCGTTTGGGGCGTTCGCGTTGTTTAGAATCGGTCAAGGGCTGGGCGCGGGCGATTTGGCTTTGGTCGACGAATACAGCCGCAATCTTTATTTCGAGTCGGCGGGCATGATTGTAACCTTGATAACGGTTGGCAAGTTTTTCGAGGCGCGGGCTAAGGGCAAGACTTCTCAAGCGGTGGAAAAGCTAATGAACCTTGCGCCTAAGCAAGCGACTGTCCTGCGCGGCGGCGATGAAGTTACAATCCCGGTCGAGGAACTGATTATCGGCGATGAAGTCTTGGTTAAGCCGGGCGAGAGCTTTGCGGCGGACGGAGTGATTTTGGATGGCGCGACGACGGTTGACGAGTCCGCGATAACCGGAGAGAGCTTGCCCGTCAATAAAACCGTCGGCGACTCTGTGACGAGCGGCACGATTAATCAAAGCGGCTTTGTTAAGTTCAGGGCGGCGAAGGTCGGCGGCGAGACTACGATTAGCAAGATTATCGCGTTGGTCGAGGAGGCGTCTGCGAGCAAGGCTCCCATAGCCAAGACTGCCGATAAGGTCGCGGGCGTGTTCGTGCCCGCCGTGATTGTGATTGCGTTGCTTGCGGGTGGCGCGTGGCTCCTCAGCGGTGCAAGCGTCGAGTTCGCCTTCTCAATCGCCGTGTCGATTCTGGTGATAAGTTGTCCATGTGCATTGGGTTTGGCGACGCCGGTTGCTATCATGGTTGGAACGGGCAAGGGCGCGGAGAACGGAATTTTAATCAAGTCAGGCGAGGCTCTGGAGACGGCGCACGAGATTGATACTGTAGTCCTAGACAAGACCGGCACGCTAACTGAGGGCAAACCGTTCGTCACGGACATAATCACTTGCAACGCCGATAAGCAGACGTTGTTGACGATTGCGGCGGCTCTCGAATCAAAGAGCGAACACCCATTAGCCTCCGCCATCAAACAACTAGTCCCTAGTCCCGCGCCCCTAGTCCCTACAAACTTTCAAGCGGTCTTTGGTCGGGGCGTGCGTGCTACGATTGACGGCGTGGAGTGCGTCGCGGGCAATGAGAACTTTTTGACGGAGCTTGGCTTTAAGTTGGATGCTCTGCACGAAAAGATTGCCACGCTAGCTGACGAGGGCAAGACGCCATTAATCTTTGCACGCGGTGATAAAATCCTCGGAGTGATTGCGGCGGCTGATGTCGAGAAAAAAACTTCCGCGCAAGCAGTCAAGGAGTTTAAAAATCTCGGCGTTAATGTTATCATGTTGACGGGCGACAACCCACGCACGGCGCAGACGATTGCTCGGCGGGTCGGCATAGAAAAAATTATCGCGGGCGTTCTTCCCGAAAACAAAGCGCAGGAGATTGAAAAGCTTCAGACTCAAGGACGCAAGGTGGCGATGATTGGCGATGGCATAAACGACGCTCCGGCATTGGCGAAGGCTAATCTGGGCATTGCGATTGGTGCGGGTACGGACGTTGCGATTGAGAGTGCGGGCGCGGTCTTAGTCCGAAATGATTTGCTCGACGCCGTAAGCGCAATCAAACTCAGCCGCGCCGTCATGACGAACATTAAGCAAAATCTGTTCTGGGCGTTCTTCTACAACGTCATCTGCATTCCGCTAGCCGCAGGTGTGTTTTATCCGGCGTTCGGTCTCAAGCTTTCTCCGATGATTGGGGCGGCGGCGATGAGTATGTCTAGCGTGTGCGTCGTGCTCAATGCCCTGCGGCTTAGGTTCTTTAAGGTCGAACGGGTGATGAGCTTCGACGACGCGCCGCGAAGGATTGAAGTCCGCGAGGAAAATCTTCAGATGAAAATTACTAAGGAGGCAAGACAAATGCAAACAACATTCAAGGTCGAGGGCATGATGTGCAAGCATTGCCAAAAACACGTACACGACGCCTTAGCGAAGATGGACGGCGTCACGGCAGTCGAGGTCAGCTTGGAAAACAATTCGGCAACTGTCACCGCCACGAAGGATATTCCTATCGACGACTTCGCTAAAGTCATCGACGAGGCGGGCTATGAACTCGTCCGCTAGAAAGGATTGATTTTATGTTAAAAGTTTTGGTCTGGCAGGTTTCAGACGACACGAGCTTTAAGGACAAGGCGATTAAGATTCTGGAAGAGCAGCACAACGGAATTGAAATCGTCGGCGAAGCGTCAAATAAAGACATTGTTAAAGTTGACGGGGCTGGGCAGTATGATGTTCTCTTAGCTGTTGGCGCAATCAAAAGGGGCATGGACAGACTGCCCAAAGACATTGACTACCTCAACAACCTTACAAAGGACACAGCATATCTTCATTTATTAAAAGAAAAACTTTTAGCTGATTGGATTGTTTGTATTCCTGGTTTCACGCTTGAAAAGTACCGCCAACTGCAACAGTCGCGCCTGTCAATTCTTTCCGTCAACTGTTTTGGGGGCTTACTCTCTAACAAGCTCGGATTGCCTTTTCTTTCTCCGTTCGTAAATCTTTTTTTAGGAAATGCTGACTTCATAAAGTTTCTGAACAAGCCCCATGAATATTTGAAAGAGAAATTGGTTTATAAAGGTCAAAGATTTGACAGTACGAAAACCTATGAATATCCAGTCGTCATGCTTGGAGATATTTCAATAAACATGATGCACTATAAGACTTTTGAAGAGTCCGTAGAAGCATGGGAGCGTAGAAAAGCGCGAATTAATTGGTCCAACCTTTTTGTTATGATGTGGTCTATAAACCCTCAGGAATTAGAACAATTCGACAAGCTCCCTTATGGAAATAAAGTCTGTTTCGTTCCCTTCAAATCAGATTTAGATTCGGCGTGGTACATTAATCCAGACATAGATAGCCGTCAAGCGCGTTTCGTACACAAAGTTAATAATTTCGGCAGGGGTCTGTTTTACTACTACGACGTGTTTGATATGCTCCTTTATGGCAAGAAGACTCCGCTTATTGATATGGGCTGATAGGGAATTGATTTTAAGTCGGTGCTGTGATAGAATTGCCAAAAACTTTTTGGGCGGGTGAGCTGATTGAACTTCGTAGCGGCATTGAACGACGTAGCGGCAAAGAACTTGCAAGTATTGGAGGAGCAGATAAGACAGGCAATCGCGGACGACGAATTCATCTTCGAGGCGTGCGAGCCACTATTCAAAGGCGGCAAGAGATTGCGCCCGATGTTGTTCCTGTTGTGCGCCAACTCCAAAGCCGATTGCCCCGCCGAAAGAACCATGCCGCTTGCAGTTGCCCTGGAATTGATTCACACGGCAAGCCTAGTCCACGATGACATTATCGACACGTCAAAGAAGCGACGCGGCGTCGAGACGGCAAATTCCAAATACGGCGCACAAATCGCGGTGCTCGTCGGCGATTATCTCTTCGCTAAAGCCTTTCAACTCGTCGCGGATAATGACTACGGCGCACAAGTCCAGCTGATTCTCTCCAAGCTCGTCAAGGATTTGTGTATCGGGGAAATCATGCAAGACCGTTCGCTATTTGAAGTGCCGACCATGACCGAATACTACACGCGGATTAATCTCAAGACAGCGATTTTCCTTTCAAGCTGTTGTCGGCTCGGCGGTATCGTTGCGGATATGGACAGCCGCGAAGTCGAGAACCTCACAGCTTACGGCTCAAGCGTGGGTCTCGCCTTCCAGATTATCGACGACCTGTTAGACTTCTTCGGCGACGATAAAATCACTGGAAAGCCTAATGGCGGCGACCTCAAAAGCGGCGTGATAACTCTTCCTGTGATTCGTGCCCTTGAAGTCAGCGACGAGGCTCCGACATTAAAAAAAATCGTCACGACTGGCGGAGACGTTGCCGCCGCGATTAAAATCATTCAAGCTACGGACGCGGTTGACTACTGCAGGACGCGAGCGCAAGCTCACATAGAGGCGGCTAGGGTTAATCTTCCTCTTACGTTGAAAACTTCCGCCGTGCTTGCCCTCGAACAAGTCGCTGAATTCATCGTCGACCGCACAAGATAAAAAGGAGCTGATACCATGAAACACATCAAGACAATCAACAAGCCGACCTTGCAAGCCACGATAACTAAGGGCGGTTGCGGCGAATGCCAAGCCTCGTGCCAGAGTGCGTGCAAGACCAGCTGCACAGTCGGCAATCAGGTTTGTGAACGTAAGAAATAATCACGTGAAGTTTTCTCCTCGACAAAGCGTCGGGGATTTTTTATTTGTAGACAGTCAAAAAGTTTTTGTTTATAATTCGGGCGTCGAAAGTGATTTTCTGATAATTGGAGGGGTATTAATGAAAGGTTCTAATAAGCCAATCTACGTCATCGGGCACAGGAATCCGGATACCGATTCGATTTGCTCGGCGATAGGTTATGCGCACCTCAAGCAGGCTCGCGGCGTAAATGCCGTGCCCGCTCGTTGCGGCAAGATTAATAACGAGACTAAGTACGCATTGGAATATTTTAAAGTCGATCAGCCGTTGCTTTTAACCGATTTGTATCCGCGTGTAAAAGATGTTGCGCTTGAGTGCAAGACCGTCGTCCGCCAGCACGATACGCTCCGCCACCTCGGCGAAGTCATGCGCAAGAGTGAATTGCAATCCGTGCCCGTCACCGATTCTGGCGGAGAACTCGTCGGCATCGTCACGGTCAGCGACCTCGCTAAGCGTTACTTCCTTGAGCTTGGACTTCAAAGCCTGGTTGAAATGCGCGTCCGCTATCGTGACATCATTCAAGCAACGGAAGCTAAGGTTCTTGTCAGCGGCGACGAAAACGAACTCATCGAAGGCAACATTATCATCGCGTCTGGCTCCGCCTTCTCGACGGTTAGCATTCTGAACAAAAAGGACATTGTGCTTGTCGGCGACAGGAGCGCGGAGACTTTGCTTAAGTTCCTTGAATGCGGTATCGCTTGCCTTGTCGTCACGCAGAACAGCCGCATTGCTCCCGAAGTCTTAGAGGAGGCAGGTAAGCGCGGAGTCTTCGTCCTGTTGACGCCCTATGATACTTACACCGTCGGACGCTTAATCAATCAGTGCGTGCCCATTCGCCGTATCATGAAATCCAATCCCGTTTGCTTCCGCCCGATGGATTTGCTAAGCGACATCAAAGGAATCATGGACGAGCACCGCTACCGCTCCTATCCCGTCGTCGAGAACGGCAAACTTGTCGGTTTAGTCAGTGCTGATGAGATTATGCTTCCCGAACGCGAAAAAGTTATCCTCGTCGACCACAACGAACGCGGGCAAGCTGTCGAAGGCATTGAGGACGCAAAGATTGTTGAGATTATCGACCACCACAGACTTGGCGGCGTCCAGACTTCCGAGCCGATTTACATTCATCAAGAGCCAGTCGGGTGCACGTGTACAATCGTGGCGAACATGCATTGGCATCAAGACGTTGAAATCCCGCCGTCAATCGCAGGACTTCTCTTAAGCGCGATTATCTCTGATACCGTGCTGTTCAAGTCGCCGACGTGCACGCCCTACGACAAGAAGACTGCCGAGAAACTTGCGGCTATTGCGGGAGTCGACCTCAAAGAATACGGCTTGGCAATGCTGAGAGCCGGCGCGGGCATTGGCGATAAGACTCCTGCCGAGATTGCGAAAAACGACCTCAAGGAGTTCAAGATTGGTGATTATCGGATTATCGTCAGTCAAATCTCCGTGATGGATCCCAAAGAGATTCTCGATATTGAGGATAAGATTATCGCCTTCATGAAGGAAAACATTGAGCGCGAAGGCTTCGATATGCATTTGCTCATGGCAACGGACATTCTCGAAGAGGCGACGTATCTTTTGTACGCGGGCTCGCCTAAGACGTTGATTGGCGAAGCCTTCCGCAAGGACACGAGTGGCAATCATATCTATCTGCCAGGCGTGATGAGCCGTAAGAAACAAATCGTGCCGCCGCTTAGTGAAGCAGTCAAACGCATTAATCCCCAGTGAAACTTTCCAGACGTGAGAACACTTCCTCCGCACTGCGCGGGGGATTTTTTTTCTTGACTTAAAGTCAACTCTGTGTGCTAAAGTTAGTGCGAAAAATTTTTGCGAGGAGGAATCATGGACAGGAGAACATTTTTGAAGTTAAGCTTAGCATTGACGTTGGGAGGTTTGGCAATGAAGGCGAATGCGGCAGAAATTTTATCGGCAGGAAGAATTGATTTTCACGCACACGCGATATTGCCGAGCTATGTCGACGCGCTGAGGATTTTGGGAATTGACGCTCAAGCGGAAGAAGGCTTTCCGTTGCCGAAATGGTCAGTGGAAAGTCATCTGCAGTTCATGGACAAGGCAGATATAGATTTTACGGTTTTGTCGATGGCGACGCCGCACATATCAGATAAATCTGCGGCACGAGCAATCAACGAAGAATTTGCAGAGTTGTGTCGACGTTTTCCAGATAAGTTTGGGTTCGTGGCGACGTTACCCTTGCCTAGCGTCGAAGGTTCAATTAAAGAATTTCGTTACGCGACGGAAAAACTCGGCGCATTGGGCGTAAAGGTCGCGAGCAATTCAGACGGCGTGTATCTCGGCGATGAACGGCTTGACCCGATTTTTGCTCAACTCAACCAGAGAAATGCGCTTGTGATAATTCACCCAAGCCCAGCGAAATTATTGCCGCGAGAAAATGTAGTGACGGGCAAAGTTATGGCGTTATACGAATATCCCGCCGACACAACGCGCGCGGTCTTGAATCTTTTGGCGAACGGCACACTTGAAAAATTTCCGAACTTAAAATTTGTGGTGCCGCATTGCGGGTCATTCTTACCGTACATGAAACAGCGAGCCGGAGCAATGTTTCAAATGCTTGCGTCGATGAACTTAATGGAGCCGTTGAACTTCGCGGCGAGCGTCGGGAAATTATTTTTCGATACGGCGGGCGACCCAATGCCGGAACAACTAGACATGTTGCTAAAAATCGCGAGCCTCGACAAAATCGTTTTCGGCACGGATTATCCGTACGTGCCTGCGCCCGTCATCTTGCGGAAGAAAAAAGTTTTCGATGAGGAAATATCGCGGCGAGGTTGGTCGGAAAAAATTTACAAAGACAACGCCAAGACGTTGCTTGGAGGTTGAGCAATGAAAAAGCTTTTTGCGATGTTGGGAGTGATGCTTATGCTGACGGCTTCGGCAAGCGCGAAATCAATCCGCACGCCCGAAGGGAATATGCCGCGAGTGCAATGGGCAGTCGTTGAATCAACAGCCGGCACGATGTCGCAGATGATTGAAATCGGCGCAAGGGTATTGGCACCGACGACCGCGAAGGAAGCTGGAACGTATGCGCTTTACGGCGTAATCGAACGCGACAACCCGAACTTGATGAGACTTTTAGAGATATACGAGAGCGACGAGGCGTATCGAATTCACAGCACCAGCGAAGCTTTCCAACAGTATCGCGCTGAACGTCTGCCGCTTCTTGCGGGTTTGAAACTTCTGCCAGTCAACGGAATTGTTCTGGAGCAAAAAAATAACGGCGTCGGCACCGTCGTTAAAACATATCGCTTTGAAATTGCGCCTGCTGACCTTGCCAAATTTCAGCGGATAATTTCAGACGAGGCAGTCCGCGCCGTTCGTGAGGATTCGGGAGTTATGGGAGCGTTCGTCACTGCTGAGCAATCGAAACCGAACATTTTGCACACGATGATAATTTTCAGCGACGCTCAAGCGGTTCAAAAATATTTTTCGTCGGGCGCGTACAAAAATTATCGTCGGCAAGTCGAACCACTGATTCAGACCGAGCACGCGATTGACTACCAACCAACCAAAATTACATTGTCGGAGAAATTTTAGTAGGAGATGTTGCACATGAAAAAAATTTT
Organism: Selenomonadaceae bacterium; assembly: GCA_017406175.1. Taxonomy (GTDB): domain Bacteria; phylum Bacillota; class Negativicutes; order Selenomonadales; family Selenomonadaceae; genus Quinella. The sequence goes on from JAFQZB010000222.1 coordinate 19,116, forward strand.
GTGCGTGGTGACGAGCAATAACGTTAAAGGCGCGACCGGAATTCCTACGGGCTTTTGGCTCAGCGAATTGACACACCCGCTGGAAAAATTTACTGCGGCAGGAATTGAATTCGCGTTGGCGTCGATAAAGGGCGGCAAGCCTCCCATTGATAGCGACAGCCTCGACTTTAGCGACCCGATTAACAAAAAATTTTGGGACGACGCTGACTTTCAATCAAAGCTCACCAATACGATTAAACTTGCCGACGTGAATGTTGCTGACTTCAACGCGATATTTTTTGCGGGCGGGCATGGCGTGATGTGGGATTTCGCTGATAGTGCAGCGATTGATAAAGTCACCCACGAGATTTACGAGCGCGGCGGAATCGTTTCGGCGGTGTGTCACGGTCCTGCGGCTTTGGTAAATGTTAAGCTCAGCGACGGCAGTTATTTAGTTGCGGGCAAAAATTTAACTTCGTTCACAAATGGCGAAGAGGAAGCAGTTCAAGCGACAGATATTGTTCCGTTCTTGTTGGAGAGTGCGCTGAAGGAACACGGAGCAATTCATCACGCGGCGGCGAACTGGTCGAATCACGTGGTCGAAGACGGTCGGCTCGTCACGGGACAAAATCCGGCATCGGCTGGCGGTGTCGGCGAAGCTATAGTTAAAATTTTGGAGGAGGAATAATCATGCCGTTAATTTCAATCGATGCGGTACACCCTACGAAGGAACAGAAGGAGAGACTTATCGCGGAACTAACGAAGACCGCAAGTTCAATTCTTGGTGTGGACGAAAAATTTTTCTATGTGCTGATCAAGGAAAACGACTTGGATAACTGGGGCGTGGGCGGTAAAACGTTGTCGCAATTCCTCGCTGAACAGAAGAAGTAATGAAACTTAGCCTTCGTGGAAATTTTTGCGGGGGCTTTTTTGTTGCCTTAGACGGCGATACGCGATAAAATTGCCGAAAACTTTATCGGAGGTAAGGTCAATGGCAAGACTATTTGGGACGGACGGCGTACGCGGCGAGGCAAATATCAAATTGCCGCCAGAGTTGGCATATCGTTTAGGGCGGGCGGCGACGATTTACTTTGGTCAACACTCGGAGGGCACGCCGCAGATTTTAATCGGACGTGATACGCGCATATCGGGCGAAATGTTGGAGGCGGCATTAGTTGCGGGCATATGCTCGGCGGGCGGCAATGCAATCCTTGCGGGCGTGGTTCCCACTCCGGCTGTTGCTTACCTTGCAAGGAAACTTCATGCGGCGGCGGGCATCGTAATCAGCGCGTCGCACAATCCCTTTCACGACAACGGGATAAAGTTCTTCGGCGGCGACGGCTACAAGCTCCCCGATAAGGTCGAGGACAAGATTGAACAGATTGTCCGCGACTTGGAAGGCGGGAAAGATTTTGCACGACCGACCGGCGAGGGCGTTGGGCACATTGAGTATCGGCAGAACCTGTTGGAGGATTATATAAGCTTCGTGATGAACACGACCAGCGAACGCTTCGATGGTATGAAGATTGTTCTTGACTGCGCGAACGGCGCGGCTTATCGTGCAATGCCAACTGTCTTGGAACGGCTCGGCGCGGAGCTTATCCTTATCGGCAACAAACCCAACGGCTTAAACATAAACGACTACTGCGGCTCAACGCACATGGAAAACTTGCGGCTGACGGTGCTAAGGAATCATGCGGACATTGGCATTGCTCACGACGGCGACGCGGACAGGTGCCTTTGCATTGACGAACGCGGCGAAGTCATCGACGGCGACCACATCATGATTATCTGCGCTAAGCTCATGCTTGCGGTTGGTGCCCTGCCGGATAAAACTGTCGTGGCGACTGTCATGAGTAATATCGGTTTTCGTCAGGCGGTCAAGGAACTGGGCTTGAGTTGCGAGATTACCAAAGTCGGCGACAGATACGTTTTGGAAAACATGTTGTCTAATGGTCACAGGCTC